>NZ_DAOUCJ010000078.1 GCF_034432235.1 Thermoflexus sp.
CTGGTGATCGCCACCCAGCGCCCCAGCGTGGATGTGGTGACCGGATTGATCAAGGCCAACTTCCCGGCCCGCATCGCCTTCGCGGTGGCCTCCTCGGTGGACTCCCGGGTGATCCTGGACACGCCGGGAGCGGAGACCCTGCTGGGGCGTGGGGATATGCTCTTCCTGCCGCCGGATCTGGGGAAGCCGGTTCGGGTCCAGGGCGCCTATGTTTCGGATGGAGAGGTGGAGCGGGTGGTGCGGTTCTGGCAGGAGCGCTATGCGGATGAGCGGCCAGAGCCTGCCCCCTGGGAAGGGATGGTGACCCCCCTGGAGGTGGGGAGTGGCCGTTCGGTGAGCCGCGGCGAATTCGAGGAGGAGGACGAAGAGGCCCTGTTACGGGAGGCGATCGAGATCATCAAGCGGCATCGTGGGGCGTCCACTTCCCTGCTTCAGCGCAAGCTGCGCATCGGCTATCCCAAGGCCGCTCGCCTCATCGACCGCTTGGAGGAGCTCGGGATCATCGGCCCGCCGGAGCCCAGCGGCCGCCTGCGTCCGCTCCTCATCCCGGACAACTGGGAACCCCCGCCGGACTGGTTCCGGCGATAGAAGGCCGGCATCCCAGGTGTGGGTTTTGGGCGAGGGCGCGTCGCCAGGCGGGTTTCTGGGCCAGCGCTGCCGCCCCGCTGACGTCCTCGTTCGTGCGACGCTCGTTTGCCCATCGCTTTGCCCGCAGCGAGCTCCGGGGACAATCCGCCCCATGCCTGTGGGAGTTGCTGGCCCCTGGGAAGGGAACTGCCAGGAAGGCGTTTGGCTGGCCTATGGGTCTCTGCGAGGGTAGGCCGTTCTGGACGGCCAGATCGATCTGCCTCGGAAAGGGTGCGAGGGTACGGCAGGGTCCGGAAGCCAGAATGCGGGGGTGGGACCTCCGGATCGATCTCCTTGACGTTTCAGGGGGTTATGTTTAAAATGTAAAACAGAATGGCTCGATGGATCTGTGCCTGGAGTTTGAGAGGACAGGCGGGCTCTCCCGGGGTGCCTGTCAAGTTTTCATAGCGGGTTTCATCGTCGGAGGATCCCTTGGATAAACAGGGGCGCGATCAGGCGCCCCTGTGTTGTTCATACGGGGATATGAGGATCATGAAAGGGGCTGTCTTCACGGGCCTGTTGAGCCCTTCGAACCTGGGCGGGATCCACCGCGCCATCTTGAGAACGAATATGCAGAAAGAGGAGCCATCGAATGGCGAAGAGCGAGCTCCTGCTGGCCGTGAATCAGATCGCCGCCGATCGGAACCTTCCTCGGGAGGTGGTCCTGGAGGTCCTGAAGGGGGCCCTGGCCACCGTGTTCCGTCGGATGACCGATATGGGAAGTGCCCAGGCCGTCGATGTGGAGATCGATCTCGAAAACGGCCAGGTCCGCGTTTTCCTCCAGAAGACGGTGGTGGAAGCCGTTAAGGATCCTCGCCATGAGATCTCTCTGGAGGAGGCTCGACGGATCCGCCCGGACATCCGGGTAGGGGAGACGATTCGCGTCGATGTCACGCCAGCGAATTTCGCGCAGCGGATCGCGGCCCAGAATGTGCGACAGATCATCCTGCAACGCATCCGCGAGGCGGAGCGGGAGTATCTCTATCGTTACTTCTCCGAACAGGAAGGCGAGATCGTCCACGGGGTGGTTCAGGCCGTCACCCCCCAGGGGGCGACGGTCCTGCTGGCCCAGGGGCGGGCGGAGGCGATTCTGCCTCGCAATCAGATGGTGCCCGGGGAGCGGCTCCAGCCCCACCAGCGGATCCGCGCCTATCTGGCAGAGGTCCGGCAAACGCCCCGAGGGCCGCAGCTGATCCTTTCCCGGACCCACAAGAACCTGATCCGTCGGCTGCTGGAGACCGAGGTGCCGGAGATCTACAACGGCCTGGTGGAGATCAAGGCGATCGCCCGCGAGCCGGGCCAGCGCACGAAAGTGGCCGTGGCCGCCACGCAGCCGAACATCGACGCCGTGGGGGCATGCGTTGGCCAGCGCGGCATGCGGATCCAGAACCTGGTCCACGAGCTGGGGGGCGAGAAAATCGATGTGATCGAGTGGCATCCGGACCCCGCGATCTTCATCGCGAAAGCCCTGAGCCCGGCCCGGGTGCTCACGGTGCATCTGTTCGAGGAGAAGCGCTCGGAGCGGACCGCCCAGGTGGTGGTGCCGGATGATCAGCTCTCTCTGGCCATCGGACGGGAGGGCCTGAACGCCCGGCTGGCGGCGCGCCTGACAGGGTGGCGGATCGATATCCACAGCCTGACGGAGGCGCTGGAGCAGTGGCTCCCCCGCGTGGAGGATCCCGAATTGCAGGAGCGGATGGGGGAGGCCGCCCGCCTGATCCCCGCGATGCGGGAGGCGCTGGCCCGTCATAAGAGCCAGCCCGGCCTGCCCTGGAGCGCCGATGAGCTCCGGGAGGCCCGGACGTTCCTGGAGGCCGCTTATCAGGCCTATATGGCGCGGCGGGAGGCCGAGCGGGCCCGGCGCAAGGCGCAGAAAGCCGCCCGCGCGGAGGCTCCAGAAATCCCGCTGGAGAAACCGGAGCCTGCTCCTCAGGAGGCGGAGCCAACCCAGGCGGTGGAGGAGGTTCCCGCTCCCGAGCCGGTGGCGGCGGTGGCGTCGGCCCCTTCGATTTCGGAAGTCGTTCTGGAGCCGGTTGCCCTGGAGGCTGCGGAGACGGAAATCCCCGGGAGCGAGGAACCTCACCCGGAGACTCCGGCTCCCATAGAGGCTCCCCCTCCGGAGCCAACGCTGGAGGCTCTGGAAGTTCCCCTCCCGATCCCGGAGCCCATAGGGATCAAGGAAACCGAAGACGAGGAAGATGAGGAAGAGGAAGAGGAGGAGCTCCGGCGGCGCAAGAAGGCCGGCAAGGGAAAGGAGCGCCGGCGGGTCCGTTATGAGATCGATTATGAGGACGAAACCTGGCTGCGACGGATGCGTGGCGGGCGGGTGCGCGACTGGCTGGAGGAGTGAGGGCCATGCCTGTGATGGTCGTGGATGAGCGGAAGCGGCCGATCCCGGGTCCGTATGTGGTGCGGATGGGTGGCTGGACGCTGGAGCGCTATCTGGCGGAGGCTCCCGAGAGCCCGGTCTGGGAGTTCGTGCGCGGGGAGGTCGTGATGCACTCGCCGGCTACGGCTGAACATCAGGACGTCGTGATCTTCCTCCTGCGGCTTCTGGCCGGGTATTGTGAAGCCAGGGGATGGGGGAAAGTTCTGGCGGGCCCCGCAGCCCTTCAGGTGCTCCCGGACGTGGTGCGGAAGCCGGATCTCTTCGTGCTGCCACCAGAGGAGATCTCCCGGGCCCGGGGGGTGCCCCTGACCGTGCGGCCCGTCCTGGTGATCGGGGTGACCAGCCCCGCCACCCGGGGGATGGATCTGGGGGAGAAGGCGCTGGAGTATCGGGCGGCGGGGATCCCGGAGTACGGGGTGGTGGACCTGGAGCAGGAGGAGGTGGTGGCGCACCGGGTGAAAGGTGGCAATGAGGCGATGGTGCGGATGCGGGAAGGGCGGCTGGTCAGCCAGGGGGTGCCAGGGTTCTGGCTGGAGGTGGGATGGCTGTTCCAGAGGCCCCTGCCTCCGGTCGAACCGTGCCTGCGCCGCATCCTGGGGTCAGAGCAGGAGATCGGAGGGCGCCTGGACGAGACATGACCGGTGGGGGGAGGAGCGTATGGGAGCTCGAACCCGGGGAGGACGAACGGTGGAGGTGGCGGAACTTTACCCTCCTCAGGGACAGTGGACGGAGGAGGACTTCTTCGCCCTGCCGGATCGGAATCGAATCGTGGAGCTCTCGGAGGGGAGGCTGCTGGTGCCGCCGCATCCCACCTACACGCATCAGACGGCCCTTCAAAACCTGTTTCTGGCGCTTCACGCGTTGATCGAGCGGCACAAGCTGGGGGTGGTTCGCTTTGCTCCTCTCCCCGTCCGCCTGTGGGCGGGCAAGATCCGCGAGCCGGACATCTTCTTTATTGCTCGCGAGCATGTCGATCGCATCGGCGAGCAGGTATGCGGTGTTCCGGACCTCGTCGTTGAGGTCACCTCGCCGGCTACCCGGAGGACAGATCGGGTCGAGAAGTTTGCGGAATATGCCCAGGCAGGGGTGCTGGAATACTGGATTGTTGATCCGGAAGCGCAAACGGTCGAGGTGTATGAGCTGAAGGGCGGAGCCTATGAGCTGATCGGCAAGTGGGGTATGGGCCAGACGGCCCATTCCGTGCTCCTCGTCGGTTTCACCGTGGAGGTGGACCGGATCTTCGGATGAAGGCTCGTCATCCGATTCGACGTGGAGCGCCGGTTGCGCAGCGGGCTTCCTGCGGGGAACTTTTAAGACAGGGCCGTTCCCTACAGGATCCCGGGCGAATCGGGCCGTCCAGTCTACGAGATAAGCCCTGCGAGCATGGAACCCAGATGGCGCGGAAGCATATCCCTCAACGCACGTGCGTGGGCTGCCGGCAGGTGCAGGCGAAGCGGGAGATGATCCGCATCGTCCGCACCCCGGAGGGCCGCGTGGAGATCGATCCGACAGGGAAGAAATCCGGTCGGGGAGCGTATCTGCATCCCCGGCGTTCCTGCTGGGAACGGGCCTTGAAGGATGGGCGCCTGGAATACGCCCTGCGGATCGAGGCGCTGCGGGAGGAGGACCGCATGGCGCTGGTGGCCTATGCCGCGACCCTGCCGGAGGATGAAGCGTGATGCGACCCTGAGGGAGATCGCCGGAGGGCTCTTCGGGGCTTGCACAGGCAGCAGGGCATCCTGGATTGGATCCACCGGCACGGTCGGCGAGGGCCACCGTGCCGGCTTTTTTATCCGCAGGGCTGCGCCAGGATTCCGGATGAACGTGCAGGATCCATGGGGAAAGCACCCATCCTGTTTCGCGAGGAGGTAAGAGATGCGGCAGAACGGACGGAAAGAGATCGAGATCCCGGCGAGCATTACGGTGCGCGAGCTGGCTGCGCTGATGTCGGTGAGCCCCATCGATGTCATCAAGGTCCTCATGCACAACGGGATTATGGCCAGCATCAACCAGCGCATCGATTATGAAACGGCAGCCTTGGTGGCCCATGAGTTCGGCTTTGAACCCCGGGAGCAGCGGCCGCCGGAGGCCGCGGAAGCGGAAGGCCCTTCTTTGCTCTGGGAGCGCCTCTATGCCGGAGAAGATCCCTCCAAACTGAAGCCGCGGCCGCCCGTCGTCGTGGTCCTCGGCCACGTGGATCACGGGAAGACCACCCTGCTGGACGCCATCCGCCGCACGAACGTGGCGGCCCAGGAGGTAGGGCAGATCACACAGCGGATCGGTGCCTATCAGGTGGAATACAACGGGCGCAAGATCACCTTCCTGGATACGCCGGGCCACGAGGCGTTCACCCAGATGCGAGCCCGCGGCGCCCAGGTCACCGATATCGCCGTCCTGGTGGTGGCTGCCGATGATGGGGTGATGCCCCAGACCCGCGAGGCGCTGGCCCACGCCCGGGCCGCCCGCTTGCCGGTGATCGTGGCCCTCAACAAGATCGATAAGCCCACCGCCAACGTCGAGCGCGTGATGAGCCAGCTCTCGGAGCTCGGCCTGGTTCCCCAGGAATATGGGGGCGACACCATCGTGGTGAAGGTCTCGGCCAAACAGCGCATCGGCATCGAGGATCTCCTGGAGGCGATCCTCTTGGTGGCGGAGACCCGGGAGATCAGGGCCAACCCGGATCGCCCGGCGGTGGGCACGGTGATCGACGCGCGGGTGGATAAGCGCGGGCCGGTGGCCACCCTGCTGGTGCAGAACGGCACCCTCAAACAAGGGGACATCATTGTGGCCGGTGCCACCTACGGTCGGGTCCGCGCCATGTTCGACGACCGGGGCCGTCCGTTGAAGAAGGCGCCTCCCTCCACGCCGGTGGAGGTCCTGGGGCTCTCAGATGTGCCGGAGGCGGGAGATTTCTTTGAGGTGGTGGAAAGCGAGCGCCAGGCCCGGGAGCTGGCGGAGCGGCGGGCGGCCGAGCGCCAGCGACAACGCCAGGTCCGGCGGATGAGCCTGGAAGACCTTTACCGCCGCATGCAGGCGGGAAAGGTTCGCGAATTCAATGTCATCGTCAAGACGGACGTCCAGGGATCCATTGAGCCGATCATCAGTCTCTTGCAGCGGCTGGTGGAGAAGCACGCCCGGGATCAGCTCCAGCTGAACGTCCTGCATGCCGATGCCGGCGAGGTCAGCGTCTCCGATGTCACCCTGGCGGCTGCCTCCGACGCCATCATCATCGGATTCAACGTCCCGGTGGATGCGGCGGCGAAGCGGCTGGCGGAGAACGAGGGGGTGGACATCCGGCTTTACAATGTGATCTATCATATCGAGGAGGACCTGGAGAAGGCCCTGAAGGGCATGCTGGCCCCCACCATCCAGGAACGGATCCTGGGCCACGCCGAGGTCCGCCAGGTCTTCAAGGTGCGGGGGGGCCAGGTGGCGGGCTGTTACGTCCGGGATGGCGAGATCCGGCGGAACGCCCTGGTGCGGGTCCTGCGGGGCGGCCAGAAGATCCACGAAGGCCGCATCGCCTCCCTCAAGCGTTATAAAGACGACGTCACCGAGGTCCGCGCCGGCTACGAATGCGGGGTTGGACTGGAGGGATTCCACGATTTCGCCACGGGGGATATCCTGGAGTGCTTCATCCGGGAGGAGATCGCAGCGGCATAGCGGGCCCAGGTTGGCCGAACTTCCCGCTGGGATGGGAGAGGGAGATGGGGCCCCCCGCCCCCCGTCCCCTCCCCATGGCCCGGTGAGCCGCGGGGAGGGAAAAAGCCCAAGCCCGGATCGCCAGGAAGGGCCCACGCCCGGGGGACCCGCTCTTGTTTCCCCCTCAGAGACATGCTATAATGGGGGCGCCATCGAGAGGATGACCGGGATCAAGGGACAAGTTTCAACAAACAGGGCGCCTGAATGGGCGCTCTTTCTGTTTATCATCCTGCTGTCCATGGGATATCGCTGCGAAAACTATACTCTTGTGAGGACCTATGAGCGAGCAACCGATCTATCTGACCCGTGAGGGTTATCAGAAGCTCCTTGAAGAGCTGGAGTATCTCCGCACGGTCCGGCGCCAGGAGATCGCGAAGCGGTTGAACCTGGCGATGGACGAAGGCAATTATGATGAAAACGCCGAATACGAGGCCGCCAAGACGGAGCAGGCGTTTGTGGAAGGCCGCATCATGATGCTGGAGTCCATGCTCCGCCGGGCGGTGATCATTGAGGAAACCACGGGCCCTAAAACCTTTGTCACCCTGGGGAGCTGGGTGACCATTCAGGAGGAGGGCAGCTCCACCCCAGAGCGCTATCAGGTGGTCGGCTCGGCCGAGGCGGACCCTGCTCGAGGCCGGATCTCCAATGAGTCCCCGCTGGGGCAGGCTCTCCTGGGGCGCCAGGTGGGGGATGTGATCACCGTCAACGCCCCAGATGGGGTTCTGCGTTTCCGCATCCTCCGCATCGAATAGGTTTCCGACGATGGCCCTCTTTCGAGAGATCGTCCGCCGCCGTCTGGAAAAGGTCGCCCGCCTCCGGGCCCAGGGCATCGATCCGTATCCGCCGCGTTCGCGGCGCACCCACACCAGCGCGCAGGCGATCCGGGCCTTCCAGGCTGTCGAGGGCGGCGAGGAAACTGTGGAGGCGGTAGTCGCCGGGCGCCTCACGGCGATCCGGGTGATGGGAAAGGTGACCTTCGCGGACCTCCACGACGGCGACGGTCGTCTCCAGCTATTCCTCCGCTACGATGACCTGGGCGAGGAGCGGTATCGTTTCTTCCAGGAATTTTTCGACCTGGGCGATTTCATCGAGGCAGAAGGGACGATGATGCGCACCCGGACCGGGGAGATCTCCCTTCGGGTTCGGGATTTCCGCATGCTGGCCAAGGCGATCTACCCGCCCCCCTCCCGCTGGCACGGCCTGAAGGATGTGGAGACCCGTTACCGGCGTCGCTACCTGGACCTGATGATGAACCCGGAGGTTCGGGAGGTCTTCCGCACCCGCGCGGCCCTCGTCCGGGCCATCCGGGCCTTCCTGGACGAACGAGGGTTCATCGAGGTGGAGACGCCGATCCTGCAGCCGATTTACGGCGGGGCCTCCGCTCGTCCCTTCGTGACCTATCACAACGAGCTGAAGCAGCAACTCTACCTACGGATCAGCTTTGAGCTCTACCTCAAGCGTCTGCTGGTGGGGATGTTCGAGCGGGTATATGAGATCGGCCGCGATTTCCGCAACGAGGGGATTTCCTTCAAGCACAATCCGGAATTCACCCAGATGGAATGCTACGTGGCCTACGCCGATTATGAGGAGATGATGCGGCTGACGGAGGAGCTGATCGCCTTCGCCGCCGATCGGGTGCTGGGGCGCCGTACCCTGGTTTACCAGGGCCACGAGATCGATCTCAATCCGCCCTGGCGCCGCATCCCCCTCCGGGAGGCCATCCTGGAGTTCGCAGGGATCGACATCGCCCAGCACCCCACCCGGGAATCCCTGGCCGCCGCCATGGCGGCCCGCGGCATCGAGGTCGACCCTCGCGCCAGTCGGGGCAAGCTGATCGATGACCTGATCTCGAAGTTCGTGGAGCCCAACCTCATCCAGCCGACTTTCGTTTATGATTACCCTCGGGAGATCTCGCCCCTGGCCAAGGCCCGCCCGGACGATCCGGGGACGGTGGAACGTTTCGAGGGATTCATCGGAGGCATGGAGATCTGCAATGCCTTCACGGAGCTGAACGACCCGCTGGATCAGGAGCAGCGGTTCCTGGAACAGGGACGGGCGCGCGAGGCTGGAGATGAGGAGGCGCATCCGATGGATGAGGACTATCTGGATGCAATGCGCTATGGGATGCCTCCGAACGGAGGCCTGGGGGTGGGGATCGACCGTCTGACCATGCTCTTTACCGATCGGCGCTCGATCCGGGAGGTGATCCTGTTCCCGCACCTTCGGCCCCGGGAACGCCGTCAGGAGGAGGCCGAACTGGAAGAACTGGCGGAAGGTTAGCGCCCGGGACGGCCTTCCCCAGACCACCTGCGATCACGGCCGGACATGCACGATGGGCCCTGAATGGCGGAAGGCGGGAAGACTCCTCCCCCATCCCTCGGGGGAGATCAACGCCGTTATTCTCCCACAGATCATCCAGGGGTGCTGCGGAGAATCGAAGCATTAAAGACTGCCACAAAGATGCGCCGCCGATCCCTGAGGGGGCCGCGATGAGTCCGCTGGCAAACCATCGTTCCGCCCGCTTTGTGGCCGATACGATGCTTGGCCGCTTGGCGAAGTGGTTGCGGATCCTGGGTTACGATACCCACTACGATCCCTCCCTCGATGATGACGCCCTGTTGCGCATCGCCCAGGCGGAGGATCGCATCCTGCTCACCCGGGATCATGCCCTGGCTCGCCGGGGAGGACCCCACGCGTTCTTGGTGGACCACGAGGACCTCATCCAGCAACTGCGGGCCATCCGGGAGCAGTTCGGGGAGCCTGCGGACGTCCCGTTCTCCCGCTGCCCGGTGTGCAACGCCCGCCTGACCCCCGTCCCGCGAGAAGCGGTGGCCTCCTGTGTCCCCGCTTTCGTCTGGCGGCAGTATGAACGCTTCCATCGGTGCCCGGAATGCGGCCGCGTTTACTGGCCCGGCACGCATTTTGAGCGGATGCGGTCCGTGCTGAAAGCCCTGGAGATCCATGACCTCGGGCTCGATGATGGTCAGGGTCTCAGAGCCTGACTTCAGAGCTCCCATGCAGCCGGGCGAGGGAAGGGGCTTTCCGCTCCTGGTCTTATTCGGGAAAGGGGAAGCCACGCTGATCCTAACGGCGGCGTGGGCAGCCGCTGGCCGCCCATCCCCGGGGCCCTGGCTGCTGGGGGCATGGCTGCTAACGGAAGCCGGATGGCCAGCGCTGCGCCGGCTGTTGCTCGAACTGTATGGAGAGGGCAAGCGCCTCTCCCCGGAACCCCCTTCGTTTTCCCTGCCCTATCTCCGCTCCGATAGCCCAGCGGATCTCTTCCTTCGCACGATCGGGCAGCGGGTCCGGGAGATCCGGACGCGGGCCCGGGAAGATCCAGAATTCCTGGCCACCATAGCGACCGCGCTCGCTGCCCTCGGAATAGGGATCGGGCTGGTGGGGGGCATCGGGGCATGGCTGACCCTGGGGGTTGGGGTCTCTCTCCTCCTCGGGCGGCGTCTGGGCCATCCGGGGATCGGGGGGGGGATCTGGCGGTGGGTCTTCGGGGCCTTTCCCTGGTGGCTGGGGCTGGCCGGGGGGAACCCCTCAGCGCCTGCTCTTGTGGCGGGGATCCCGATCGGTCTGGCCTGGGTGGGATTTCAACGCCCGGCAGTCGGATGGGTCGCCTGGCCCTTGTGGGTCGCCTGGGCCGTGGCCCTGAGTCATGGACCCGGAGCTTATGGCCTGGCGCTTATCGGTCTATTGCTCCAGGAAGATCGGATCTGTCGTTCCCGTCGCGCACAGGGAATCCTGTGGGCCCTCGCGCTGATCCTTACCGCATGGATCGTGCGGACGCTTCCCGCTTAGAGGGTCGGAAGGGCTTCCGCCTCAGCCTTCCACCTCAAACGCGAACGCGCTCCCAGGCCCCGCTGAGGAAGCGCCAGGCGAACAGCAACGCCCGCACCGCGAAATCCGCCAGCATGCCCAGCCAGGCGCCGGGCAGCCCCCAGCCCAGCCCATGGGCGAAGAGGATCGCGATGGGGAGACGAACGATCCAGATGGAGGTGGCCGTGACCAGCAGCGTATAACGGGTATCCCCGGCCCCGCGCAACGCGCCGGAGAACACAAAGCTGACCGCCATGGCCGGCTGGATCAGCGCGGTGATCCGCAGGGCCGCCGCGCCCTGAGCGATGACCTCCGGATCTTCGGTGAACAGATCCACCAGCAAGGGCCCTCCCAGGGCCAGGGCCAGCCCCATCGTTCCCATCAGGGCCAGCGCCAGGAAGAGGGCGCTGAACGTCGCCCTTCTCCCCGCCTCCGGTTGTCGCGCGCCCAGGGCCTGGCCCGTCAGGGTGGAGGCGGCCACGGCGAATCCCCACCCGGGAAGGAAGGAAAGGGACATCACCCGCAGCCCGATCTGATGGGCGGCATACGCGGCGGTCCCCAGGGCCGTGATCACGCCGGTCAAATTCAGCAGAGCCAGCTGCAGCAGCAACTGCTCCGCCCCCGCCGGCAGCCCGACCCGGAGGATCCGCTGCAGCACCGCCCATTCGAGCCTTAACCCCTGATGCGGCAGGGCCAGACGGGCGGTTCCCCGCCACAACCGCACCCCGACCAGCACCGCCCCTAGGGTCCGGGCCAGGGCCGCCGCCATGCCCAATCCGGCGATGCCCAGATGAAAGGGGCTCCATGGGCCGGATAGAATCCATGCCAGCGCGGCGTTGGCGAAGACCACCACCGCCCAGATGCGCATCGGGGTGAGCGTGTCCCCGGCGCCCCGGAGCGCGGCGTTGCCCACAAAGAGGACAGCCATGGCCGGGAAGGAGAGGGCCACGATGTTCAGATAGACCCGGGCGGCGGCCCCCACCGCCGGCTCCGCGCCCAGGGCGGCGAACAGCCAGGCCCCGCCGATCCCTGCGAGCCCCATCCCGACCAGCCCGAGGGCTCCCGCGCCGAGCAGCGCCTGGAGGGTGATCCGGCCGGCCTGATCCCGGTCGCCGGCGCCGACGGCGCGGGCCACCAGAGCTGTGGCCCCCACCCCGAGGGCGCCGAAGAAGACCGCGACCAGGTTCGTGAGCTGGCCGCTCAACCCCACGGCGGCCAGGGCGATGGTTCCCAGATGCCCGGCGAGGTAGGCATCCGTCCAGTCCACCACGATGTTCAACAGTTGCTCCAGGACCGCCGGCCAGGCCAGCCCGAGCACAACCTTCAGCGTCGGGGTCCATGGGGCCGGAACGCCTCGATGGACACGGCGGGCAATCCCAAGCCCGGCCGGGGCGCGTCGGATTTCACGGAACGGCATCGCTCTACTCCCTTCTGGATGCCGTAGCAGGGACGCTATGGCCCATAGGACGGTGTGAGATAGGCGCCCGCCGCCCAGCCCCGTTCCCCGGTCCGTGGATCCTCCAGCTGCCACCAGGTCAACCCATCCGCTTCCTTCGGGCCGCCGACCACCCGCATGATTGTCCCTTCGGGAAGGAATCGGATCCGCTCCGCCTGCAGACTGGGGGCCCGACGGAAACTCAGCCCCTGCTCGCCGGCCCCGCTCACCTTTACGAAGATCCCCACCTGGACAGCGGCGGGGAGGGTCGGCGTGGGCGTAGGCGCCGGAGGGGTGGGGCTGGGGCGTGGAGAAGGGGTCCATGTCGGCCGCGGCGTGGCGGTGGGCGGGCCGCTCAGCGCGCCCGCCATGGATCGCTGGAGCTGCCAGAACCCTCCTCCACAGATCAGCAGCGCCGCAAGGAGGGCGCCGAAAAACAGCAACCACTCCGAGGCCCGCAACTCGCCCTCCCCTGGGCGGGGACGCACACGGATCGGCCGCTGCATCGATCCTCCCTCAGCGAGGGGCATGATGAATCGTCTCTATTCTACGCCGAGCCGGGGGGATATATTTGGGCGTACGGCAGCGGAACGAAACCATTCCTCCCACACAATCCGGCCCAGCTCATTCAGCCGCATTTCGCCCTTCGCCACCTCGCCAAACCGGCATGCCCGCTCGTGGGTGCACACCGTGATGAAATACACGCCGGGCTGGGTGTAATCATACTCCTTCAGGCGGATGCTACATCGATGGTGCTTTTCCGGGTCGTAAGACATGGTTCGATTCCCTCCGCTGGAATGGTAGGGGCACGGCATGCCCTGCCCCCACCCGTTCGACGTGAAAGACCCGGAACGAGGATCTATCGCCGATATGCACCAGCTGAACTATCGAACGGACCGCCTCCCGCACGCTGGCAGGGGCGTCCCGGCGGGACGCCCCTGCTACCACATCCAGGTCCAGCGGGAGGGAATCCATCACCGGGTATCCTAACCCCTTGAAGAAGGCCTTCGCGCCTTCCAGGGAGGTATAGCGAGAGAGGAGCATTCTCACTTGATCCAGGTCCGGCATTGCATTTCACCTCCTCACGCTTGCGGCGCGCGATCCTCCCGACGAGGGGCGATCAGCGAAGGGCCTGGAGCCCATGGCCGGATTCTACTGGTCTGGCTTTTTGCCTGGTGGCCTGCCTCGGCCCCTGGCCGCTTCCGCGGTCCTGAAAACCAGGACTTACCGAACGCTGGGGCGACGCTGCGCCTTTACTCGACCCCTTCCACCCACTGGCGCGGATCGACGGGGATGCCCCGCACCCGGATTTCCCAGTGCAGGTGGGCGCCGGTGGAGAGGCCGGTGTTCCCCACGTAGCCCAGCAGATCCCCCGCCTTCACCCGCTGCCCGGCTTGAACGGCCACCGCGCTGAGGTGCCAGTAGCCGCTGCATACCCCCCAGCCGTGCCGGAGGATCACGGCGTTGCCCCGCACGATCAGCGGCCCAGCGAGGGCGACCAGGCCGTCAGCCGGCGCATAAACCGGCGTCCCGATGGCTCCCCGGAGGTCCAGGCCCTCGTGGTAACTGGTGTAAGGCCCCCCATTATACGAACGCCGGGTGCCAAAGGGAGAGGTCACCTCGGGGTTCTCCACCGGATACCGGAAGGGGCCGCTCCAGCGCTGCTCGGGCTCGAAGGGCGTGCAGGCGGCCAGTACCTTCTCCCGCTCCTCCCGAATCAGCCGGGGGTCGAGCAGGTTCTGGCGATCCGGCGGCAGGCGGATCGCTTCCCGCCCGTAAGGCCCGGCGTCCACCCGCACCTGGAGGTGGACACGCACCGTCTGACCGTCGGAGCGGCGGGCGGTGAGGGCCAGGGGATATACTCCGGGGGCCTGCATCGCCGGCACGGCCAGCAGCCCTTCCCCGCCCTCCGCCGTCGGCGCCAGGGGATAGTTCACGCCCAGGAAGGTCGCCTCCAGCGCCGCCGGCTCGGAGAGGCGAACGCGCACCGGAAACACCCGTCCCTGAACCGCTGGAGCTGCGCCCACCTCGATCTCCACAAACGGCGAGGGCCAGACGGTGGGAGCGCCCCGGGCTTCCTCCGGGATCCGAAGGACCTGTCCGGCGAAGATCCGGTTGGGGCTATTTAGATTGTTCAGGGCCATCAGGCGCTCCACGGTAGTGCCATAGCGCAGCGCGATGCGATACAGGGTCTCCCCGGGCTGAACGATATGAATCCGTCCAGGGGAAGGGGCGGAGGCGTCGGCGGGGATGAGGAGCACCTGGCCCACATAGATCAGGTTGGGATTTGCCAGGCCGTTGGTCGCCGCGATCTCCGACACGGTGCTCCCGAAGCGCGCCGCGATGCGGGTGAGGGTATCTCCGGGTTGCACAGTGTAGCGGACCGGCTCCTGCGCGAGGGCGGGCCGAGCCAGCGCGAGGCTCAAAGCCAGCCCCATCAGGATCCCCCAGCCTCCTCGCGCCATGTCCAGACCTCCCCGATCCGGGCGTGGGTCAGCAAACCCACGGGACCTTCGATCAGGTAGCGGGCCGGGCGCGGCGGGATATACACCCGGAAGGGACGAGCTTCCACCGCGTGGACGATCCGCCCGGCCTCATCCAGCCAGATGGCGGCGATGGGGAAGAACACGAAGAACATATGGATGGCGGTTTCCCACCGGCCGGCTCGCGGGAACACGAAGAAAAGCCCTTCCTCCCCCATCCGGAGGCGGAACATCCATCCGCGCCCGCGGCACCACCACGAGCGGCAGGGCCGCAGCCGGGCCAGCAGCCGTCCGTCCGGGTCATAGAGAAGAATCCGCGGGGCCATCGGGCGCGCCCGGGGAAGATGCCTGCTTCACCTGAGCCCACAACGCATCCATTTCTTCCGGCGAGAGCTCCTGGAGCCGCCGGCCCTGGGCGGCGACGAGGGCCTCCATCTGACGGAACCGGCGCGCGAAGCGGGCGTTGGCCTCCCGGAGGGCGGCCTCCGGGTCAATCCCCCAGTGTCGGGCGAGCTGCGCCAGGGTGAAGAGCAGATCCCCGAACTCCACCGCCCGATGGGCCGGATCCGCCGCGGCGGCGATCTCCCGCAGCTCCTCCTGGAGCTTCTCGAGCACCCCATCGGCGTCCGACCAGTCAAACTTCAACCGGGCGGCCCGCTCGCCGTAGGCCGCCGCCTGGGCCAGGGCGGGCAGGCCCTTCGGCACCCCATCCAGGATCGAGGCGGCCTGGCCCTGCTCCGCTTTCTCCCGCTGCTTGATTTGCTCCCAGTTCTCCAGCACCTGCCGGACGCCAGTGACCCGCAGGTCGCCGAACACATGGGGATGGCGGCGGCGGATCTTCTCGTTCACATGGGCGATGACCTCCGCCATCGAGAACTCCCCGCTTTCGACCGCGATCTGGCTGTGGAAGACGATCTGCAGCAGGAGATCCCCCAGCTCCTCCTTCAGGCGGCCGGGATCATCCGCGTCCAGCGCCTCCAGGACCTCATAGGCCTCCTCCAGCAGGTTGGCGCGCAGGCTCTGATGGGTCTGTTCCCGATCCCAGGGGCAACCCTCGGGGGAACGGAGATGGGCGATGGTGTCCTGGAACGTCTCGAAGGCGCCGGGCCGGGCCAGGGGCGGCACATACAGGGCGGTGAGCGGGGTGAAATCCGAACGATGGTCCAGCTGATACAGCGGGAAGGTGACCTGCCGGGCCTCCGGAAGCCCCGCGGCGTCGATCAGCGTCACCGGGTGCTCCGGGGGATACTGATTCATCAGGGTGAGCTTGAGATCAGCGGCCACCGTCCGGCTGTCCACCTGGGCGATCAGGGCCGGGCGATCCGGATTCAGAGGGGGATGATATCGCTCGGCCAGCTCAAAGGCGTCCGCGATCTGAAGGCCGTCCAGCGCGTCCAGGCCCAGGAGCTCCAGGGCGGTTTCGATGAAGCTGAGGCCGTGGACGATCCGGATGGGGATGCCGGCCCCGGCGGCCAGGGCGCGGATCCGAGCCACGGTCGCTTCCCCCACGAAGGGCGAGCCGGGCACCGCATAGCAGACGCCCTCCGGCCGCCGGCCCAGCTCCAGGACCGTGCGGGCGATCCGCTCGTAGACCGCCTCCAGGTTCTCCTCTTCCGCGTAGACCGCATCGAAGTCGTAAACCACCAGGTGAGGCGGCAGCGCCGCCACCGCCGGATGCCGCCGGGTCCGCACATAGATCTCCCGAAGCCCCTCCAGGACCTCCATCGCCTCCCGGGTCCAGTATCGAGGATCTCCGGGGCCCAAACCCAGAATGATGATCACGCCTCAGCCTCCCGGGAAAAGAGATCAGACCGGCGCCGCTCGATCCTCCAGCGGATGGGCTATGCCCGGGGGAGATACCAGCCCACCGTCCGGTTGGCGCGCGTAAGATACGCGCAAGCGACCCGCTGCACGTCCTCGGGGGTCACCCGGCCCAGGCGCTCCAGATAGGTCTCGAACCAGGTGTAATCCGCGAAGATCTCGCTCCAGCCATACCAGAAGCCCTGGTTGGTCACCGACTCGCTGCTGTAAGCGAAGTCGGCGCGAGCCTGCTTGAGGGCCTTCTCGAACTCCTCCGGGCGGATGGGCTCGGATTGCAGACGCTGGATCTCGGCATCGATAATCGCCTCCGCCTCTTCCGGATGCCGGCCGGGCTGCAGGGTCGCCGTGAGGCTGTAAAGGAAGGGGTCCACGGTGGGGATCAGGCTGCTTTCCACTTCAGCGGCGATCTGCGTCTCCACCAGGGCCCGGTAAAGCCGCGAGGTCTTATTGGACGTGCCGCCGCTGAAGCTGAGAGAGCCCGAACCGGCCAGCACGGCGTTCAGGATCACCAGGGGCATAAAGTCCGGGTGGCTCGCCTGCGGGGCGTGATACGCGATCTCCAGGTAGGCGGTGTTCCCGTCCCCTTCCACGACCACCCGGCGTTCCCCCCGCTGGGGAGGCTCCGTCACCCGCAAGCGAGGGATCTCCAGGGCCGGGCGGATGCGACTGAAAGCCCGTTCAATGACCCGCAACGCCTCCGGGATCCGGAAATCCCCCACCGCCACCGCGATGGCATTGTTGGGCGCGTAATAAGTCCGGTAGTGACGGTAGAGATCCTCCCGCGACATGGTCTGGAGATCCCCCGGCCATCCGATAACCTCGTGGCCATAAGGATGGGCCTGGAAGGCAAGGGCCTGCACCTGCTCGCTCAACAGAAAAAGAGGGTTGTTCTCCGCCCCGTGCCGTTCGGAGAGGATCACCGTGCGCTCCGCCTCCACCTCCTTCGGGTGGAAGAGGGCCTTCGTCATCCGATCGGCCTCGATCTCCGGGGCGATCGTCCACCGATCGGAGGGCAAGGTCTCGAAATAAGCGGTGAAATCCAGCCAGGTCATCCCATTCCAGGCCCCTCCCTCCCGGGAGATCAGACGGTCCAGCGTCCCCTTCGGATAGGTGGGGGTGCCCTTGAAGAGCATATGCTCCACCCAATGGGAGATCCCGGTGAGGCCGGTGGGCTCATCCCGGCTCCCCACGCGATACCAGACCCAGAAGGTGACCACCGGGGCATGGTGCTGCTCTTTCAGCACCACCGTCAGCCCATTGTCCAGCACCGTTTTCAGAAAACCGTCCCGACGAACCGGACGAAACCGTCGGGAGATCCGGGAAGCCGATCGCCGCGTCATCGCCTTCACCTCAACAGATGAGGCAGCAGGAAAGCCAGGGCGATCTGGCCGCCGAGGAGGAGCGCGGCCAGCACGCCGATGCGGCGCAGATCCCGCCGCACATAGGAGTAATCATAATTCGCCAGGCTGGATGCCGGCCGTCGGGACGGAGCCGGCGAAGCGGACACCGGGATCTCCCGGGCCGGGGCCGGAACCGCCCGGGCCGGGGTGGAAGGGGTCGATCGCACCCGTCGTTTCTTGGCCATCGGGATCCCACTCCTGAAGGAAGATCATCTCGTAGGGGCGACCCGGCGGGTCGCCCCTCCTTTGCATCCCCCGCATCCCATCGCCTCCAGCACCCGCCTGCATGCGGTGAGATGGCGGATTCCCTGCTGGGAAGCCCAGTCAGAGCGCTTTGAAATTAGGGAAGAGCCCGGAGGCAGAGCCCCTCGCCGGATCCCGCCCGGCGTCAGCGGGCGATCTCCACCGCTCGGGTCTCCCGGATCACGGTGACCTTGATCTGCCCGGGATACTGCATCGTCTCCTCGATCTTGCGGGCGATCTCCCGGGACATCCGGATGACGGCGAGGTCATCCACCTCCTCGGGCTTCACGATGATGCGGATCTCCCGGCCGGCCTGAATGGCGTAGCATTCGGCGACGCCGGGATAGGAGCGGGCCAGGTTCTCCAGATCCTGGATCCGCTTGAGATACATCTCCAGGGTCTCCCGGCGGGCGCCGGGCCGGGCGCCGGAGATGGCATCGGCGGCCTCGACGATCACCGCCTCGATGCACTCCTGCGGGACCTCGTGGTGGTGGCTGGCGATGCAGTTGACCACCTTGGGCGGCGCCCCATAGCGTCGGGCCAGCTCCGCGCCGATCAGGGCGTGGGTGCCCTCCACCTGATGGTCCACCGCCTTCCCGATGTCATGCAACAGCCCGCCCATCCGGGCGATCCGCACATCGGCGCCCAGCTCCGCCGCGATCATCCCGGCCAGCCAGGCCACCTCGACCGCGTGATGCAACTGGTTCTGGCCGTAACTGGTCCGGAACTTCAAACGGCCCAGGAGACGGATGAGCTCGGGATGCAGGCCGGTGACCCCCGCTGCGGCCGCGGCCTGCTGGCCTTCTTCCCAGATGATCCGCTCCACCTCCTCCCGGGCCTCGGCCACCACCTTCTCGATCCGCGCCGGATGGATCCGCCCGTCCTGGATCAGGCGGGTGAGGGCGATGCGGGCGATCTCCCGGCGCACCGGATCATGGGAAGAGAGGGTGATGGCCTCCGGGGTGTCGTCCACAATGATCTCCACCCCGGTGATCTTCTCCAGGGCCCGGATGTTCCGACCGTTCCGCCCGATGATGCGCCCTTTCATCTCATCGTTCGGCAGGGGCACCACCGAGACGGTCAACTCGGCGACCTGCTCGCTGGCGATGCGCTGGATGGCGGTGGCGATGATCTCGCGGGCGCGCTCCTCCGCCTGAATCCGGGCCTCGGCCTCGATCTGGCGGTAAAGGCGCGCCATATCCTCCCGCGCCTCTTTTTCCACCATCTCCAGCAGGGCCTGACGGGCCTGCTCGACGGTCATCCCGGCGACCTGCTCCAGGGCGGCCCGGCGCTCCTCCTCAAAGCGGCTGATCGCCGCCTGCAGCTGAGCGCTCTGGCGATCCAGCTCCGCCTGACGCTCGTTCAGACGGCGCTCCTGCTTCTCCAGCCGTTCCGCCCGGCGATCCAGCTCCTCCCGTCGATGGCGCAGGCGCTCTTCCTCCTTGCGGAGGTCGGCCCGCCACCGGCGCAGCTCCGATTCGGTCGCCTCCCGAAGGCGAAGGGCTTCATCTTTGGCCTGGAGAAGAAGCTCCGCCGCCTGTTGTTTGGCTTCCTCGATCAGCCGTTGGGATTCCTGCCGCGCGGCTTCGATCTCGCTCCGGAGCTGTTCTCGAACCCGTTGCTGGACCAGTCGCTTTCCCAGGAACCATCCCAGCGCACCGCCGCCAATGACTCCGATTGCGGCCAGTGGGACAATGATCAGCCAGTCCATGACGCATCCTGTCTCGATTGAGATACGGGAAAATCCTTTCCTCTCCTCTGGAGGTCTGGAGAGACCGGCCCCCAGAGCCCCTATCGGGTCCACGCCTACTCATTCAGATCTTCCCCCTCCTCCTGCTCCATAGTTCGGAGGATCTCCATCACCAGCTCCCCCTCGAACCCCCGGCGGATGAGGTATGCGGCCAGGCGCCGTCGGAAGGTGAGGGGATCCAGACCCCGCAACCGCCGGGCCCGTTCCCGGGCCAGGCGCAGGGCGAGGGCACGTTCATCGGGAGAGGTCTCCTGGAGGACCTCCCGGATGATGGCGAGGGGAACGCCTTTGCGCCGGAGCTCGGCCTGGAGGGCCCGGCGGCTGCGCGGCCGGAACGCGGTCCGACTCTCCACCCAGAACCGGGCGAAGGCCCGATCATCCACCAGCCCCACGCGCCGAAGCCGTTCCAGCTCCGCTTCCACGGTCCGGGCGTCGAAGCCCTTCCGGCGCAGGTGGTCGGCGACCTCCCGTTCGCTGCGGGGGCGATAACTCAGGAACCGGAGGGCGATCTCATGGGCCTGTTCCCGGAGATCCCGCTCCAGGAGCTGGCGGATCTCCTCATCGGTGAGCACCTGGCCCGGGCGCAGCCGCGCGGCCTCCACGGCCGTCAGCCGGAACGCCCGACGGCCATCCAGATAAACGGCCACGCGGCCGCTTTTCAGCGCTCGCAAACCGGTGATCCGACCGCCCATGAAGCCTCTGGGCGAAGAGAGATCCCTGGCGGGGAAGCGGGTCTCGCCTTCCCGGCCGGCGATCCCCGAGCCCCTCCGGCCGGTTATTCGGCCTCCAGGATGGGAGCGGCCTCCTCGGCGCCCTCCGCGCTCACCCCCAGGCGTTTGAGGGAGGCCGCACGGGCGGCGTTTTCCCGGATCTGGCGCTCCAGCTCCTCCAGCAATTCCGGATGGGCTTTCAGAAACTCGCGGGCGTTCTCCCGGCCCTGCCCCAGGCGGGTGTCTCCATACATAAAGAAAGTGCCCCGCTTCGTGACCAGCCCCAGCTCGGTCGCCAGATCCAGGATATCCCCGGCCTTGCTGATCCCCTCATTGTAGAGGATATCGAACTCCGCCTCGCGGAAGGGCGGAGCCACCTTGTTCTTCGTCACCCGAACCCGGACCCGGCTGCCGATGATCTCGCCGCCCGCTTTCAGATTCTGCAGGCGACGGATCTCCAGGCGGACCGAGGCGTAGAACTTGAGGGCCATGCCGCCGGTGGTGGTCTCCGGGTTGCCGAACATCGTGCCGATCTTCATCCGCAGCTGGTTGGTGAAGAGCATCGCCGTGTTGGACTGGCGGATGGCCCCGGCGAGCTTGCGCAGGGCCTGGCTCATCAGGCGCGCCTGGAGCCCCACGTGGGCGTCGCCCATCTCCCCCTCGATCTCCGCCCGTGGCACCAGCGCCGCCACCGAGTCCACCACCACGACATCCACGGCCCCGCTGCGGATCAGGGTCTCCGCGATCTCCAGGGCCTGCTCCCCGGTGTCCGGCTGTGCCACATACAGGTTATCGACATCCACGCCGCATCGCTGGGCATACTGGGGATCGAGGGCATGCTCCATATCGATGAACGCCGCGATCCCGCCCCGTTTCTGAGCTTCAGCGATGACATGGAGACAGAGGGTCGTCTTCCCGGAAGCCTCCGGGCCGTAGATCTCGGTGATCCGCCCTCGGGGGATCCCCCCTACGCCTAAGGCCAGATCCAGGGCCAGGGAGCCCGTGGGGATCACGTCCACCGGCTGCTGCGCCGCCTCCCCCAGGCGCATGATCGTTCCTTCTCCAAATCGTTTCGTCAGCGTTAACACCGCGGTCTCCAGGGCCTTTCGCCGCGCGTCGTTCCCCATCGCTCACCTCTCTCCACAGACTGGATCCACAGATAGGTCACCTCTCAAGAGATCAGCTGATGGATACCCATGCTTTAAAATAGTTTACGTTTGGAGGGTCCAGCATGCAAACCCGTGCAGGGGACTCCACCGGCTTTACACCATCGGGCTCCGATCCGGAAGACAGAACATCCTCTCGCGGTGGTCCGGACGGGAAAGCCTTAGGATGGGGAGCTCCGGCTTCTGCAAATCCGGGCGAACCGGACTAAGATGAAGGAGCGAGCTCGTGGAGGGGAGAGGCACGGTGCGAGTTCCCCGCCTGGTGCTGTTCCTGGTCGCCTTCGCGGCGCTCATTTACGTCACGGAGCGGTTGTGGCAGCTATTCAGCATGTTCGCCGACCTGGTCCGCATGCTGGCCCTGGCCTGGCTGCTGGCCTACGTGTTGCATCCTCTGGTGGCCTGGCTGGATCGCGGGCCGTTTCCCGAGCCATGGCTGGAGGGCCTGATCCGCCGGGGGGCACCTCTGCAGCTCCGCGTCCTCACGCGCTTCCGGATCCCCTACCCCATCGGCGCCACGCTGGTTTACACCGGCCTGCTCGCAGCGATCCTGATCGGCCTGCTGCTGGGAGTGCCCCTGCTGGTTCCCCAGGCCCTGGAGCTCACGACGCTGCTCACTTCCTATCTTCAGAAGGCGCCGGAGATCCTGGTGGAGCTCCAGCGGGATCTGGCCGCGCGCCTCAACGTCCCGGTGGAATCCCTGGCGATCCTTCCCTCCCGGGAAGCCTGGCAGGATCTGGCGCGGCTGGGGGCCGGGTGGGTGCTGCCGATCCTGGTGGAAACCGCGCGGCGGATCGGGGGCGGGCTGGTGGAATTCCTGCTGATCCTGGCATTGAGCTATTATACGATGCTGGACTGGCGCAACCTTTCCCGGCAGATCCTCGCGCTGATCCCCCCGGCGTATCACGACGAGATCCGGGCGACCGCGGCGATCCTGGATCGCACCTTCGGGGGTTTCCTCCGGGGGCAATTGCTGATTGCGCTGATCAACGGGCTGATGACCTTTGGGGTGATGGTGGCCTTTGGCGCTCCTTTTGCTGGCCTGATCGCCTTGCTCGCAGGGCTGGTCATCCTGATCCCCCTCATCGGAGCGCCCATCGCCCTCTGGGGGCCTCCGCTCACCTTCTGGCTCCGGGGGGAGTGGAGCGCCGGGCTCTGGATGTGGATCGTCCTGCTGATCTACCAGCAGATCCTTTTTCATTTCCTGGTCCCCCGCATGCTGGGGGAGGCCACCGGGTTACCCCCCTTGCTGACGCTGATCGCCATTCTCGTGGGAGTGCGCCTCCTCGGCTTCTGGGGATTCATCTTCGCCATCCCGGTAGCCGGCGCCGGATACAGCCTGGCGTTTCTGCTGCTGAACTCCCAGGGCGCTCCTACCCGAGCGCCGGAGCCGTCCGCGGGATCACCGTCCACTGATCCGATCGAAGATCGTAAATGAGATCGAAGACCATGCCATCGGCGGTGCGCGCCCGGAACCCCAGCGTCTCCGGGGTTCGCCAGCGATGGAGGATCTCCGCCACCGCCTTCTCCGTTCCTTCCCATTCAAAAGATTCCGGTCGCTCTGGATAAGTCGATCCAGCGTAGCAACGCACCCTGGCCATAGCGGTCCTCCTGATCAAAACGATTCTGGAGAAGGGGACGTTGAAAACCATCTCGCCATCCTGGATCTCAGAAGGCGATCCTCCGTCGCGCTGAGAAAGCATGTCGGCCCGGGAACTTCCCGGGCCCGCCCATCGTTATCTTAAATCGGGCCTGGAGTCTTCGGGCTGAAATCGAGCGATGACCTCAACGCTCTTCCTCCCCTCTCTGGAAGAAAAGGAGCGTTCCGATGAACATGAGGACGAAGATCGGGAAGATCGGCATCGGGATGATCGGGTGGCTGGCCGCATGTCAGATGGGCCGCCCGTCCATCCCTTCCACCCCGACGGCTTCGCCGGTCCCTCCCCAGCAGGCGCCTACACCAACCTTTACGCCCGCGCCCCCCACTCTTCAGGGGCCCTTCACCGTGGTCCTGGTTCCACCCACGGATCAGCTGAATGTGCGCGCCGGGCCGGGGCCCGATCAGCCGATCCTGACGACGTTGCCCCCGAACGCTTCCGGCCTGTTCCTCACCGGAAAGGAGGAGACCGTTGCGGGCGCCCGCTGGGTGGAGGTCCGCCTTCCCGACGGACGGATCGGCTGGGTGAACGCGATGTTCCTCACCCCGGAGGTGTCCCTCCAGGCGTTCTGCGCGGACCCCCAGGTGAGCGCGTTGCTGGACCGGCTGGAGGCGGCCATCCGGGGGCGAGACGGCCCGGCGCTCGCGGCGCTGATCAGCCCCATCCATGGGTTGCGCATCCACGTCAGCCGCATCAGCGATCCCGTCCTGATCCGACCGGAGCAGGCGGCCACCCTCTTCACCGATGAGACGCCCATCCGCTGGGGCGTTCATCCGGCCAGCGCCACGGAGATCGTGGGTCCCTTCCGCCAGGCCGTGCTGCCGGATCTCCTGGATGTCATCGGTCGTCCCCATGAGCGGCACTGCGGCCTGCTGGTGCCTCCAGTCACTTATCAGCCGGCCTGGCCGGAGTTCTATCAGGGGTTCCGGTTCTACAGCCTGCACCGGCCAGGCACCCCGGGCAATGAGCTGGACTGGCGAACCTGGGTCGTGGGCATTGCATATATGAACGGCCATCCCTACGTGGCCGTGCTCATGCAATTTTTCTGGGAGCCTTAGGAATCTCCCGCTGAACTTTCCCGTTTGCTTTCGCCCTTCCTTTCGACTACACTCGTTAAGAACCATCCAATGCTGGATTTCCCAAATCCTCTGGAGCGAGCATGGGCCATGAGGATCTCCTGGGGACGATCGAGAGCCGCCACCGGGTTTTCCCGACACCGGTGGCGGACGTTGCTCGCGCTGGCGCTGGGGATCGGCCTTCTGGCCCTCTTGGGGCTGGCGTGGCGAGGCATGGCGGCGGTGGCCCGCCCCCAGCAGGAGAGCTCCTCGATCTGCTTTTACATCGATCCTCTCGATAGCCGGGTCCGGTGCGCTCCTCGTTTCTTTTCTCAAGCAGCCACGACCATCACCGACCGGGTTTCCCTTCGCCTCCAGGCTCTGGTCGCCGGGCCGACGGCCGAGGAACGGGCGGCTGGATTGTGGTCCCCGCTACCCCCCGGAGCCCGCGTCGCCAGTTTCCAGTGGTCCGGTCATGGGCTCACGCTCTACCTGGAGCTGCCCGCCTCTTATCTGGAGCGGACCGGCGGGGCGGAGCCGATGCTCAATCCGTGGACCATCGATCAGGCGGCTTATCTCTTCCTACGGCATCTGGAGCCCTTCGGGGTGCAGAACGTGCAGTTGATGGCCCGGAACCCTCAGGATGGGCGGTTTTATGCCCTCTCCTGGTTCCTCCGGGAAACCCCGCCCGTCAATAAACCCACCGAGCTCGCGCGGGCGAGGGGAGAGCCTCTGACTCCTATGAGCGCTGCCGGCCAGCTCCCTGCCTACAGCCGCCCTCAAGCTCAGGGGTTCCTGAGCGGAAAGGCTGTTTATCTGAGCGCGGGCCACGGCTGGTACTGGTATGCGCCGGGCGGCCGCTGGTTGACTCAGCGGGGGAACACCAATGGGCTGGTGGAAGATCTGAACAACGCGGAGACCGTCAACCAGTTCCTGATCCAGTATCTCTTTAACGCGGGGGCGGATGTCTGGCCAGTTCGAGAACGGGATATGAACCCCTGGGAAGGGATCGCGGACAATGATAACCCTCAGGTGTATCAGGAGCAGGGCTCCTGGTCCCCGGGCACCCTCCCGGGCTACAACGGCGGCACCTACCGCACGGCCCTGACGGCTCTGGGAGCCGTCACCGCCCAGGCCGTCTGGACACTGATGCCGCCCCGGGATGGCATCTATGCCGTTTACGTCTGGTATACGAGCGGCTCGAACCGGAGCACAGACGCGCAGTTCCTGATCGAGCATGCCGGGGGCCGCAGCGAGGTTCGGATCAACCAGCAGGGCCACGGCTATACTTGGCGCTATCTGGGCTCCTTCCCCTTCCGCGGCGGGCAGCCCGCCCGGGTGATCCTCACCAACCGGACCGATCGCCCGGAGAACCTGAACCGCGTGGTGGTGGCGGACGCTGTTCGGATCGGTGGGGGAATGGGCACGATGACCGGAGATGGGCCCCCGCCCAGCCCCGGGCCAAGCGGGCGACCGCGCTGGGAGGAAGCCGCTCGCTACTGGGCGAAATACCAGGGGGCTCCGCCTTCGGTCTACGATCCTTTTCAGTGCTCCAGTTATAGCGCATGCGGGGATTTGATTGATGACGTAACCGCTCGCCCCCGTTATGTGGAGTGGGAGCGGGAGCCCTTCGATGATCCGGTTTACTTCTCGTTCCACACAAACGCCTATAATGGGACCCTGCGAGGGACAGAATCGTATGTTTATGACAACAGCGATCCGAACTACCGGCGAACGCCGGGAAGCCTGGAGCTCCAGGATGCGATCCATACCCAGGTGATCCAGGATATCCGGGCCGGCTGGGATCCGAACTGGATCGACCGGGGGAAGAAACAGGCCAATCTGGGGGAATTGCGCCTCCTTTCGACGATGCCCGGTGTCCTCCTGGAAGCGGCGTTCCATGACAACCCGCAGGACGCCGCCGCGCTCAAGGATCCTCGCTTCGCTATGCTGGTGGCCCGGGCGATCTATAAGGGGATCGTGCGCTATTACGCGCAGCGGGATGGCCGCTCCCCGGTCTTCCTGCCGGAGCCTCCCCAGGCCCCAGTGGCCCGTCAAACAGGGCCAGGCCAGGTGACGCTTTCCTGGCAACCTTCGCCCAGCGATGGCGGTGTGCTCCTGGGCCATCCGGCCACGGCCTACAAGGTTTATACCAGCACCGATGGATTCGCCTGGGGGGATGGGGTTCTCGTCAACGGCACCTCCTACACGCTTTCCGGTCTGCCGGAGGGCACGACGCTCTTCTTCCGCGTGACCGGTCTGAACGCGGGCGGCGAATCCTTCCCCACCCCGGTCGTCGGGGTGCGGGTTGGGCCATGGGGCGCGCCCCGGCTGCTCCTCGTGGACGGCTTCGATCGGCTGGACGGGGCGATGCGGCCGACAGAGGATCTGGGGGGAAGCCTGGGGGTGGTGACGCGGATGCCGATCGCCCGGATGAACGCGTTCGACGCGCTGGCCCATGTGGGCCGCGCCCTCGCGATGCCCTTCGATGGGGCGACCGATGAGGCGGTCTCCGGCGGGTCTATCGGCCTGGAGGGCTATCCCATTGTCCTGTGGCTGCTGGGCGAGGAGGGATTCTCGGAGCCGACCCTGGACGACGGGGCCCGGGCCCGGTTACGCAGCTTTCTGGCGAACGGCGGGCGGCTGATCCTCAGCGGGTCCAACGTCGGCCAGGATCTCGGTCAACGGGATCCGGGCTTTCTGACCGATGCCCTCCGGACGGGCTTCGTCGCCGACGACGCCGGGACCCGGACCGTCCGCCCCGTTTCGGGGGGCCTGCTGGATGGGGTTGGGGATCTGACCCTGGATGATGGAACGATGGGGAGCCACCGGGTCACCACGCCGGATGTGCTCGCCCCCGGGCGTGACGCGCAGGCTCTCATGCAGTATCCGGATGGGCAGGCGGCGGCGACGTTCTATGGCGCGCCATGCCCGCAGGTGGCCGTCTTCGGGTTCCCCCTGGAAAGCGCATGGCCGATGGCGGCGCGCGCGGCCCTCCTCTCCCGATTGCTGGACGCGATGACTCGATGCGGGGCGCCCCCTGAGACCACGATCACGACTCCTGTCCCCAATGCCTTGCTGAACCAGGTCCCGGTGATCGCTGGAACCGCCTCCCCTTCGGACATCACAGGGGTCCAGGTGGCGCTTCAGCGGACAGCGGATCAGCAATGGTGGACGGGGAATGGATGGGGCGCGGGACCCGTCTGGCTAACGGCCACCGGGCGGCTTTCCTGGTCCTGGACGCCCCCCTCCGATCTGGCGGATGGGACCTATGGCGTGCTGGCCCGGGCAGTGCGGGGGACAACGGTGGATCCCACGCCGGCGGCGGTCACCTTCACGCTGGATCGGACACCCCCCGGAGTGCCGACGCTGATCACCCCGACGGTCACCGCCACGTATACGCCGCCCATTCGCTTCGAGTGGGCACCGACCGGATCGGAGCCTCCCGCCGGGTATGTGCTCATCCTCAACAGCGCCCGCTTTACCGTAACAGCGACCAGTTTCATGGCCAATCTGATGCCCGGGGAGTATCAGTGGACGGTTGCCGCCTTCGACGCCGCGGGCAACCTCTCCAGCACACCGCCGCCCGTGCGGTTCTATGTCGGCCCGGGCGCTCGGGGATCCACCCTGTATCTGCCTTTGATCCTGCGGGGAGCGGAGACGACGCCGCCCCCACCGCCGGCCTGTGAGGAACGGCTGCGCAATGGAGGGTTCGAAGCCGATCTAACAGGGACCTGGGAGATCCTGAACCCGGGCGCTCCCATCGCGCGGGTCCAGAGCCCGGTCCATGAGGGGCAGTGGGCTGTCCGCCTGGGTGACCTCCAGGCGACCTCCGCCTCTTACGCCACCCTCTGGCAGCGAGTGACCCTGGATGGCACCCGGGCGACCCTTACCCTGTGGCGTCTCCCGCAGATCCGGGATCGCGGAGATCGCTTCTACATCGGTTTCCGGAACGCGCGCAATGAGTGGGTGCCCCTGCTGGTGGATCAGGCGAACACCGGGACATGGGAGCTGGTGAGCCTGGACCTGACGCCGTATGTAGGGCAGATCATTACACTGACCATCGGCGTTTATAACAATGGAAGCGGGTTAGGGAGCGCTGCGGTGATCGATGGGGTTCACCTGGAGGTCTGTCGTTAGACCGCGCGGTTGAGCATCCCGAGAATTGCCTTGGCCCTCAAGTTTCTGTGGGGGAGGCCATATCGCCTTCCAGCGTGGAAGTTGAACAGCGAATGAAAAACCCTGAGTTCCCAGCAACAGGAGCATGACGCTCCATGCGAGCGCAAACGGCTTGGTTGCTGATCCTTTTGAGCGCAATGGTGATCGCGATGCTGGCCACGCCGGTGGCCCGGGCGGTCGCCTTCCGGATCGGGATGGTGGATCATCCCGCCCCGCGCAAGCTCCACACCCGGCCGATCCCGCTGCTGGGCGGCCTCGCGCTCTACCTCGCGGTCCTGATCGCCTTGTTGGTGCTGGAGGATCGTTATAACCTTCCTCAGTTGGCGGGGGTCATGATCGGGGCCACAGCGGTTTCCTTTCTGGGGATCTGGGATGATCGGTGGGGGCTTCGGCCTCTGATCAAGCTCAGCGGGCAGATCATCGTCGCCGGGGTTGTGATGGCCACCGGCGTCATGGTTTCCCTCTTCCCGTGGCCGATCCTGAACGTCCTGATCACTCTGTTCTGGCTGGTGGGGATTACGAACGCCTTTAACCTGATTGACAACATGGATGGCCTCTCGGGTGGGATCGGCGCGGTTTCCGCAGCTTTCTTCCTGCTTCTGGCGGCCCTGAACGGCCAGTATCTGGTGGGCGCCCTTTCGGCCGCTGTGCTGGGCGCCTGTATCGGCTTCCTGCGTTACAACTTCAACCCGGCTTCGATTTTCATGGGGGACGCTGGCAGCCTCTTCCTGGGTTTCCTGATGGCCGTGCTGGGGATTAAACTGCGCTTCCCCAATCACGTAGCCTTCGTCACCTGGATGGTCCCGGTGCTGGTGCTGGGGATCCCCATCTTCGACACCGCCCTGGTTATCGTCTCACGGTTGCGCCGGGGCTTGAACCCGCTCACCACCCCGGGGAAAGATCATCTCTCCCATCGGCTGGTGCGGGCTGGGATGACCCATCGGGAGGCGGTGCTCCTCCTCTATCTGGCCCAGGCCGCGCTGGGGGCCCTGGCGCTGTTTGTGGCGATGGCTGGGATGCTGGAGAGCTATCTGATCGGGGCCTTCGTAGGGGGGCTGGCGCTCTGGGCCCTCTGGCGCCTGGAACGACCGCCCTTCTGGGGGGGATAGCCCGACAACCTGCCGGGGCTCTGCCCACGGACATCTTACCCATCCGATCCCAACGACGCTCCATCGAAATCGGCGGGAAGAGCATGGGGAAGAAGGGGCTCATGGGGATGGCGGGAGGCTTGCTGGCGCTGGGATTGTGCATCGGGCTGGCGAAATTTCGGCCTGCGGCCCGTCCCCATCTATCCCTTCCCGTCGCAACGGCGCGGGTGATTCTGATCACCCGCCTTCCAACGCCGAGCCATCCACCCTCGTTTTTACCCTCACCCTCACCTTCCCCCACGCGGACACCGCGGGCCCAGCGAATGGTGATTACAGGAACGGGAGGCATCGGCCTGCGGCTGCGAAAAGGGCCGGGGCTTCTCTACCCTGTAGTCACGATCCTGAAGGAAGGAACATCCCTCCGGGCATTCCCGGACTCTGTCGAGGCGGATGGCCTGCGCTGGCGTCGGGTTCAGACCGAGGATGGAGCCTTCGAGGGATGGGTGGCGGAATCCTATCTGGCCCCGGCGGAATAGCGCCTTGAAGACCCTCTCTTCACCGGTGGATTTTCTGGCTGGGAACCCCTCCCCGAAACGGGGAGGGGGGATTTTTATGCTCCCCCTTCCCTACGAGGGAAGGGGGTTGGGGGGGTAGGTCCAAGAACCCCTTCCCTACGAGGGAAGGGGGCCAGGGGGGTTAGGTCCGAGGACTCCTCCCCCTCCCCGTGTCGCACAGGGGACTGGGGAAAGATTCACGTCAGCTCCGGCTGGATCAGCCCGTAGTTGCCGTCTCGCCGGCGGTAGACCAGGTTGATGCTGGCCGTTTCTGGATTGTAGAAAATGAAGAAATCGTGGCCCAGGAGCTCCATCTGCTCGATGGCCTCCTCCGGCGTCATGGCCGTGATCTCGAACCGCTTGATCTTCACAATGCGTCCCGCAGGGCCGCCGGTTTCTCCGGGGGAAGCGGACTCCAGCGACTCCGCGCGGATCCTCCCTTCCCGGCGCCCTTTGAAGCGTTCGATCCGCCGTTCCATCTTATCCACCACCAGGTCGATCGCCGCTAAAAGATCGGCGTGGCGCTCCTCGGCGCGCAGGAGGATACCTGGGGTCATCCGCAGGGTGAGCTGAGCGATCTGACGCTGATCCCGGCTTCGGGTGTTCTCCTGGGCCAGCTCCAGCTCGGCCTGAGAGATGGTAGGCAGAAATCGCTCCAGGCGCGCGATTCGCTTTCGGGCATATGTTTCAATCTGATCGGTGATCTCGATGTTCCGCCCCCGAATAATTAGCTCCATAGCCTTCCTCCATTGGCGCAGATGGAACTGGAGTGCTATCGCTGGCCTTCTCCGGGTGGACCCGGGGGTCCGGCCTGACCCCTAAACCGGGCCTTTCTCTTCCCTTTCAATGAGGCTCGCGGGGAAAGCGTGACCGCTCGGCCTAACAACCCTCCTGTTGAAGGATCACGCGGGCCAGGGTGAACCCCCAGACCGATCGGGCCCCTGCCTGATAGAGGGCCGCCGCGCAGGCCTCCAGCGTCGCCCCGCTGGTGCACACATCGTCCACCACGACGATCCGCTTCCCTAATACCCAGCGGGGATCCGCCATGAAAGCCCCGCGCACGTTCTCCCGACGGGCGTTCTGATCCAGTCCGACCTGGGATGGAGTAGACCGAACCCGATGCAGCGCCTGAGGGCAGAACGGAATCCCCACGCCTTCCGCCAGGGCCCGGGCCAGCATGGCGGCCTGATTGTATCCCCGCTGGCGCTGGCGCGCCCTGGAGGTGGGGACCGGAACCAGCAAGTCAGCCTCCATCGCGAAGCGGGCCCATCCTTCCACCATCCCCACGCCCAGAGCCTGGGCGAGACGATATCGCCCATGGAATTTTAGCCGATGCAGCGCCCGCCGGATGGGGCCCGAATAGAGGTAACAGGATCGGACGCCGTCCAGATGCAGGGGATCCTCTTTACAGCGTGGGCACCGCCCTTCCTTTGACCAGGGGATACCACATAGAGAACAAACGGGAGGCATCAGCGGGCTCGCGGCGGTGTCACAGGTCGGGCACCAGGACCACCCGGGGCGCCCGCATCCGGCGCAACGAGGGGGGAACAGGAGGTCGAGCGCCTCCTCCCTCAGGCGAGCGATCCACCCGGAGAAGCGAAACGAGGACAAGGGATCCCTGACCGTTCCGAGAAATTCAACGCGGGAAGCCGCCGCTGAACTGCTTGATCACGATCAACAGGGCCGGTCCCAGGAGGACGACAAACATAGCCGGGAAGATCAGGAAGACCAGCGGGAAGAGCATCTTGATCGGGGCCTGTCGGGCCAATTCCTCGGCCCGCTGCCGGCGGCGCAGGCGCATCTGATCTGCCTGGATGTGAAGCACCTTAGCGATGCTGACTCCCAGCTGCTCCGCCTGAATGATCGCGGCCACAAACGTGGTCATCTCCGGTAGATCCACGCGGGCAGCCATATCCCGCAGCGCGTCCTTCCGCGAGCGCCCGAGGGCGATTTCCTGGAGCACCCGTGCGAAGGCTTTCCCCAGCTCGTTGTTCCATCGCTCCGCCACCCGCTGCATGGCCGCATCGAACCCCAGCCCGGCCTCTACGCAGATCACCAGCAGGTCCAGGGCATCCGGGAGTGTTCTCAGGATCTCCTTCTTACGCCGGGCGATCTGTTGATTGAGCCAGAGCATCGGGTAATAGAAGCCCAGTCCGCCGATCGCCAGGCTCAGGGCCCATCGCTGGAGGGCCGGGGCGCGCAGCAGCAGCACATAGATCAGGCCGAAAAGGAAGAGGCCGGCTATGATCCGCAGCCCAAAGAACTCCGCCGCCCCCAGGCGGACCGGGTTGCCCGCCAGCTCCAGCCGGCGCCGCGTGTCCTCGATGATCGATTGAGGCGTGAAGCGGCTGATGAATTCCGCGATCTGACGAAGGATGGGGACGATCACACGCTGGGTGAAGGGAATCGAAAGCTCGACCTCCTCCAGTGTCACCGGCACATCCCGGGCGGCGAACTCTGCCAGGCGGGCCTGGAGCACCTCTTCCTCGCGGGGGGCGCCCAGGCCGATCACCAGGGCCACGGCGATCACCCCTACAGCCAGAATTCCTAAGATCAGGACCAGACTCAACATCTCCTTACACCTCGATCTGGACAATCCGCCGGATTACGAAGTAGCCGACCAGCATCATCACCGCTGTGCAGGCGATCATGAAGTAGCCTAGGATCCCACTGTTGAAGAAATTCAACATGTAGTTTCGATTGATCCCAAACAGGACAAGACCCAGGAGAATCGGGAGGACCATCAGCACATATCCGCTGAGGGTTTGCTGGGCCGTCAACGCCCGGATTTCCCCCTTGATTCGCACCCGCTCCCGAATGGTGAAACTGATGGTATCCAGGATCTCCGCCAGATTTCCCCCTATCTCGCGATGGATTAAGATCGCCGTGACCAGCATCTCCAGGTCATCGCTGTGCACCCGACGCAGCATGTTCTGGAGCGCCTGATCGAGGGAGAGACCCAGCTGTTGCTCTTTCACCACCCGATCGAACTCGGTGGAGATCGGCGGGGGAAGCTCGCGGGCGACGGCCTCCATGGCCTGAAGAATGCTGTAGCCGGCGCGCAACCCATTGACCATCAGATTGATGGCATCGCCGAGCTGGGCATTGAAGGCCTGGAGCCGTCGTCGCTGCCGCCATGCGACATAGAAGCGTGGCGCAAAGAAGCCGGCGATCAGACCCAGCATGGCCAGAGGAACGAACCGGAAGAACAGCTGGGCCAAGAGGAGCCCTATCATCGCCGTCAGGATCTGGATGACCAGGAACTCCCCCGGGGTGACCTTCAGATCGGCCCGGGCCAGTTGAAGCCGCAGGTCCTCCGCGAATCCCCGCCCGGCGATGGCCCGATTCAAGCTTTCGCTGAACGGCATCGTCCGGCGAGGAGGAGTTGGGCGAGACGGCTCCTCACCCCGACGCCCTGGACGAGGAGCGGCATATCGCTCCAGCCGCTCGACGACAATTTCCTCCTCTTCCCCGCCAAAGATATAGAGAAGCAAAAGGATGAGGATCAGAATCCCTCCTCCGACCAGCACATACGTTTGCCAGGCCATGGCTTCCCCCTGCATCTTTCATTTCCCACGGCCCGGAGGGGTCTGGGAAGGGAAGAAGAGCCATCCCCTTCTGGAATCCGGGCCAGCCGGCACAAGAACCGGCCGCTACCTTCGCCCGGCGCCGAAAATCGAGGGCGGCAGCCGGATGCCGGCTGCCTCCAGGCGGTCCATGAAGCGGGGGCGGATCCCGGTCGGGATCAAGCGGCCAACGATCTTTCCACCTTCCATCCCATATTGCTCGAACTTGAACAGCTCCGTGGTGGTGATCACCTCTCCTTCCAGCCCCTGGATCTCCGTGAGCGAGATGATCTTACGGGAACCATCGCGCATGCGCGCCGTCTGGACGATCAGGTCGATCGCCATAGCGATCTGCTCCCGGATCGCCCGGTGGGGCAGATCGGTCCCCGCCATCAACACCATGTTCTCCAGACGGGCCAGGGCGTCGCGGGGGCTGTTGGCGTGGATGGTGGTCATGGAGCCCTCATGGCCGGTGTTCATCGCCTGGAGCATATCGAAGGCCTCACCGCCGCGGCACTCGCCGACGATGATTCGATCCGGACGCATCCGTAGGGCGTTGATCACCAGATCCCGCATGGTGATCTCGCCTTTCCCCTCGATGTTGGGCGGGCGGGTCTCCAGGGTCACCACGTGCTCCTGGCGCAGCTGCAGCTCCGCCGCGTTCTCAATCGTGATGATCCGCTCCCCCTCCGGGATAAATCCGGAGAGGATGTTCAGCAATGTCGTCTTCCCGGAGCCCGTCCCGCCGGACACCACGATATTGATCTTCGCCTGAACGCAGGCTTTGAGGAACTCCATCACCTCGGGCGTGGCCGAGCCCAGGCGGATCAGGTCGTCCACCGTAAGCGGCGTGCGGTAGAACTTTCGGATGGTCACCACCGGGCCGATGAGGGAGATGGGCGGGATCACGATGTTCACGCGGGATCCGTCCGGCAGCCGGGCATCCACGTAAGGCATGCTCTCATCCACCCGGCGCCCCAGCGGGGCGACGATGCGCTCGATGATGCGCATCAAGTGCTCCTCATCCTCGAAGACCACATTCGTCCGCTCGATCTTCCCGTTGCGCTCGATGTAGACCTTCTTGGGGCCGTTCACCATGATCTCCGTGATGGAGTCATCTTTCAGCAGGGGCTCCAGGGGGCCGAAGCCCAGGATCTCGGCGACGATCTGCTCAAAGAGCCGTTGTCGCTCCAGGCGGCTGAGGACGATGTGATCCTCCATCAGAACGGCATCGAACTTCTCCTCGATCATCGCCCGCAACTCGTCGGTGCGGGAGAAATCGAGAGTAGGCTCCAGTTCCGAGAGGAGCTTCGCTTGGATACGGCTCTTGAGATCCACATATGCATCCCGCATCCCCCCCGTTGTAGGGAGCGGACGACGAGGAGGGACAGATGAGGGTTCAGGAGTCGGGGCGGCGCGCGCCGGCTCAGGGTTCGGAGAAGTCGAGGGAGAGGGCTGGGCGCCCTGAATTCGCTTTAAGAGAGACATCACTCCACCTCCTTATGTTAACGTTTCCCCATGGCGGGAGAACCCCTTCCCACCCCTTCCCGCTTTCAACGACCGCTCCGTTTTCGTGCCTCCTCGACCTCCTGAGGGGCAAACAGCGCCTCCTCGACCCGCCCGGCCAGCTGGAGGATCGCCTGAGCGATGGGTTTGGATCGCTGGGCGACCAATGGGGCTCCTTTATTGATGGAGCTCAGCACGGTGATCTCATCCCAGGGGATCTGAGCGCTCACCGGATGCTTGAGGGCCTGCTCCACCATCTCCGCGGTGATCCCGAAGCGGCGATCCATCTTGTTCAGGATCATACGGGTCTTCTGCGGTGGGTAGTTCAACTGGGTGATGACATCAAAGAACAGGCGAGCGTTCTTGATCGCCGGCACATCGGGGGTCACCACCAGCGCGATCTGTTCCGCCTCGTCCAGGATCAGCAGCGTGGCATCAGTGAGCTGGGTGGTGGTGTCGATCACCACGATATCGAAGAGGGTTCGGGCCATGTGCAGGATCCGCTTCATCGCATCGGCGGTCACATACTCCGCCAGCTCCGGACGTGGGGGGGCCAGGAGCACTTTCAACCCGGAGGCATGGGACACCAGGGAGAGGGTGAAGGCCTCTGGATCCATCTCCTCCAGCCGGGCCAGGTCCGCAATGCTACGGGGCCCCTGCAAGTTCAGGAACACCCCGATGTCTCCAAAGGGCAGCGAGGCGTCGATCAGGGCCACGCGGCGCTCTGGCTTCTGCAAAGCCACCGCGAGGTTCACGGCGATGAGCGTGGTGCCGACTCCTCCCTTGGGGCTGTAAACCGCCACGACCTTCCCCTGGGCGCCACGGCCACCTCCGGGCAACGGCCCCGTTGGAGGCAGCACCGGCGGCGGCCGGCGCATCCGATGCACCCGACGAACGGTGGCCACCAGCTCGTCGGCCGAGAAGGGTTTGGAGAGAAAGTCCCGGGCTCCGGCCAGCATCGCCCGCCGCAGATAGTCCGCATCGCTCTGAACCGACATCATCACCACCTGGGTGAGGGGCGCCACCTCCATAATTTGCTCCACCGCTGCGATCCCGCTCATTCCCGGTAGGTTGATGTCCAGCAGGACGACATCTGGCTGAAGGTCCCGGGCCAGCCGAATCCCCTCCTCTGCGCTGGCTGCGCTGCCCACCACCTCAATGTCCGGCTCAAACATGAGGAGCTTCTTCAAATTCTCCCGCGTCTCGTGGACATCGTCCACGATCAGCACACGAATCCGCGAGTCCGCCATTGGATCTCCTCGACGAGCACAGTCTGGAATGCCTGAACCGATCGGACGGGAGGTCCACCCTTGTCCTCCCTGTGTCCTACCCGGGGCTCAGCGGCATGGCTCCCGGGCGAATTGATCGGGACAGCCTGGCGTGTTATCGCGAGCCAAGCCGAAGCGTCCCGGAGGCGGAAGCGTGATCCCGATCCGCTGGATCAGCCAGCCCAGCGTCACCGGATCCGTCCGCGCCAGCTGGTTGTCTGTCGGATTGCGCAAGGCCAGATCTACCACGGCCCCCGATTCCCGTAGCCACTGCAGGATCAGGGCCTCCTGAGGGTCCACCAGCAGCGTGATATATTGATGACGCGGCATGGGCGTGGGCGTCGGCGTGGGCCCAGGAGCAGGCGTCGGTCCGGGGGTTGGGGCAGGGCGGCGAGGCGACTCGAAAGGCCCCACGGAAAGAACTTCCACGTTCTGAAGGACCAGCTGGCTGACCGGGAGGACCGTCTGCTGGTCCGGCTTCACCACAGCGACCTGAGCGGCAGCCCCCGGCTCCACCCCCAGAGCTTTCAGGCGGTTGAAAAGATCCTCATCCAGGATCTGGGGATAAAACTCTCCCTCCGCCCCCTGCTTAACGGGAACAAACCGGAACGTCACCAGGACATCCACCCGATCTCCAGGCGCCAAGTTGAAGGCCACCGCGCCCGCCTCATCCACAGGGATTGGGAAGGCCACTTTACCGGGTGGCACGAAGAAGCTGGCGTCGGATCCCCGCCGTCCCACCTCCGCAGGCTGGACCGTCAGATCCTCCGGCACGATGGGCTTCTGTCGGGGGATATCCACCCGCGCCACCTTCCCGATCACCGCCTTGGGATCGGTGAAGGCGCCCTCTGGAAGAACCTCCACCGGCCATCCCCGCAGCGTCACATCCGATTCGCTGATCACGGCGCCACGAGGGATGTTCTGCGCGGCGATCACAATGGATTGCAGGAAGGGTGGCGTAGGTGTGGCCGTTGGAGCAGGCCCCGCCGCGAAGCGCGGCAACAGCCATAGCGCCGCTCCCATCAAGACCAGGATCAGCAGGATCAGCAACAACAGCGTCCGATTTCTGCGCCGGCGCATTCCCCGCCTCCAGTGGATAATCTCCCGCGTTCGCCTCGAGTGGATGGCTCCAGGCTGGTTCCACCGCAGGCCCGGTCTCCACCCGGCACCGCTCCTGGAAGACAGAAGCTTCTTTGATTACCGTCTATTATATGCCTTTTCCAATTTTTCGGAATAGGCGCTGGGTCCCTGGGGTCGGGCTTTCCGGGTAATGCCTCTGGATGGGATGGGAAAGTGCTCCCTTGAAAGCGTCATCATGAGGGATCTCCCCTTCGCCCGCGGGACCGCCGGTGCCACGCCAGCCAGACCGCCAGCAGCGCCAATCCCCCTCCGGCCACCGGCCCCCACAACGCCCCGCCTGTCTGCGGCAACCGCGCCGCATCCAGACGCGGCGGAGCTGTTCCCTGCACCGGGCCGTGCCATTCCCCCGACGGGGGTGGCGGAGGCGGAGGAGGAGCGAGAGCCCCCGTGGCCCCCGGGGTCGGAGATGGCATAGGGGAGGGCGTGGGAGTGGCTGTCGAAGGAAGGGGGGTGGGCGATCCCAAAGGCGTAGGGGTATATGTCGCCGTAGGCCCAGGGGGCAATGGAGTAGGCGTTAGACCGGGTGTGGGAAACCCAGAACCCGTGGGCGTCGCCGTCGGCACTGGCGTCCCGGTCGGCGTGGGGGTTGGCGTGTCCGTTGGGGTCGCCAGCGGTGTGGCCGAAGCGGTCGGGGTCAGGGTCGGAATGGGCGTGGGAGTCCAGGTCGGGAATGGAGTAGGGGTTGGAGCTGGAGGGGTGGGGAATTGGGCTTGCGCCCGATCGTTCCCTCCCAACATCCAGCTGACCCCCAGCGCCAAGCCCAGGCCGATCCGAAGCCCTCCTTGCTTCCACCAGCCACCTCCTCGGATCGGTGATCCTGCCCACCTCATCCGGTCCCTCCCCTTATTCTCAATTTTCGTTCGAAGGCAAGGGGTCCAGCGTCGTCTCCATGGACTGGAGGGATTTTACTGCCGAATCCTGGGATTGGGAAGGTCGGGCTGGCTTGACTCCAAAGGGGAATCATCCAGACGCTATGGAGAGACCCGGCTCGGGAACAACAGCGAAGCCCAGTTTCCCCATCCGCTATCGCAGGATCAGGGGGAGGAAGACGGAATATCCGCCAGCCCGGACAGGAACAGTAACGTTGTTGTCTTCCCGCGTCTCCATCACGCATCCCCGGCCTGGAAAGCCAAAGCCGGGCGCGTAAGCATCCACCGTGGCACTGATCCAGGCAGGACCTGAGAGCGTCAGCGTGAACGTGCCTGAGGCCATCTCGCCGGGGCGTAGCCGGTTCATTCCGAAGAACAAATAGTCCGATCGCACCGGGACGCCGTTCACGGAGAATCCCACGAGCACCCAGTAGGGAGCGCAGAGCGGGGATGAAGTATCCAGTGGACGGGCCGTGCCGGGCCCGAGGTTGGTGACAACCACAGTGAGCGTAACGGTGCGGCCATCGAAGCGCACGGACTCCGGCGGAATGGCCGCCACCAAGTCCGGCCCGGCCAGGGCGGTGACGTCGGAGGCCTGGAAGGCATCCATCAGGGGAACGCCGGCCGTCCCGAAGGAGCGGGCGATGACTGTGTTGGTGAAGGCGACCACGTCGGAGAGATTGGCGGAGATGCTGATCTGAGCCCTCTGGACGAAGGAAAACGTGGCCCGCGGGCCCAGGGCGGGCAGCGTAATCACCGCCTGCCCCCACCCAACGGGCGGGTCCACGAAAGCAATCCACGGCCACCCGGTCAGCGTGTCGGTGATCCGGATATCCGTGACCGTCACCCACCCGGTGTTGGTGACCGTGATCGTGTAATCAAGCACATCTCCGATGTCCGCCTGACTCCGGCCATCGGTTTTGGAGATCTCGAGAGCGTAGGGCTGACGCACCAGGTGGGCAACACTCCCAAGCGGAATCGGGATAGCGCCGGAGAGGGCCGCGGTGGCGGTGAGCCACACGCCATCGGCGATGAAGGCGGGCTCCGTGATCCGTACGGTCCAGGTGAGGGCAGCAGCCATCCCCGCGCTCAGGCCGGGCAGGTCCCAGCGGAAGGTCGGCCATGTGTCCGTGAACACCGAACCGATGGAGACCTGGACGCCGTTGGGAATCGGGACGATAGGGCTGGGAAGCTGGCCGAAGATCTCCAAAGCCCCACTGGCTGCCGACGCCGTGTTCGTCACTCGAAGCGTATAGGTGAGCAGCGCCCCCGGGGAAACGATGCTCCCGGCAGGCGGAAGGGCGCCGAGCGTGCCGGTCAGCGCCGCCACCGGATGGATGACCGGGTTGCTGGCAAGCGAGCCGAACTCATCGGTCTGCAACACAGCCTGGTTCTGGATATCGCCGCCTCCTGCGGACACGGTGACGGCGAAGGAGAACGTCAGAATCCCACCCGGGGCGAGGGAGGCGATTTCCCCCAGCCATCCGCTGGGGGAGACCGTCCATGAGAGACCCCCGGAAGCGGAAGCGGAGCCTCCCACGTAAGCGGTTCCAGCAGGGAAGAAATCGACCAGGCGGAGGCCATGCAGGGTGGCGCCGCTGTCGTTCGTCAGGACAACCGTGTAGGTGATCCGATCTCCCGGTCGCACCGAGCTTCCTCCCGGGGGCGCGGCTTGCTTCCACCAGGTGGGCGGCCTGTCCGGGACCTCATAGCGCAGATCGGCCCGGAGCAAGAAAGGCGCCGTGAGGGGGTTTGTGGTGCTGAGAGCCACTTCATACTGCAGAGACTGAACATAGAGACTGAGGGGAATGGAGAGCGTAACCACCCCCGTCTCGGTGAGCGGTGTCCATGCGCTCCAATCACTCCAGGGGAAGCCATCCTGGCTCTGGGATCGAATACGAACCGCGGCGTCTGTTCCGGGCGGATGCAGAAACTGAAGATCCAGAGTCAACAGCAGCCGTCGCCGATCCAGATGGAAGGGTGGGGCCAGATAGCGCCCATTGGATACGAAGAGCCCTGCTCCCTCCGCGCTCAGGCGGCCGGCGTTGATATGGGTCAGCGGGATGTTGCCATACCGGCCTCCGATCACATAAACCCAACCATCCGGCAACACCACCATGGCATGGGCGCTGCGGGGCGGCGTGATCAGGCTGGTCGCCGTCCAGGTGATGACCTCCCCCGTGTCCGCGAGCACACCCGCTCGCACATCCCGGCTGGCATCACTGAAGTTGCTTTGCAGACCCCCACTGGTCAGCAGGAGGCCGTGATAACCGATGGCCGCCAGATCCACCAGATTGTTATCCAGGGGCGTAGTGCGCGTGAAGGGTCCAAGGAGCGTTCCGTCCCCCAGAGGCGCGAACCAGACCTCGAACAGCGGCAGGCTGTTTGTCCCGGTCATTCCTCCGATCACATAAAGAGCACCCTGCTCGGCGACTGCCGCGTGCCGCCACAGGGGATAGGGAAGCGTCCATGAAAGGACTTGCCAGCTGGTGATCTGACCCGTGACCGGGTCAGGCCGCGCTGCGTAGATGAGGTCACGAACCTGCAAGCCCTCTGAAATCCCCCCCAGCACATAGATCCATCCACCCCATGCGACAACCGCCATGTTCGTCAGGCTGATGGGCAGAGAAGCCGTCGTCGTGAACGGCCCCAGGGAGCCGTCCGGCTGGATCCGGGCATAGACCACCGTCCGCTGCGGCGCCCCCGGGGCGATGGCCGGCTGGTTTTGCCCGCCGATCACATAGAGAAAATTGTTCACCACCACCGCCCCTCCATACGCGATCCCGGAAGGGAAGAAGTCCGCGAGGTTTGTCGAAACCGTCACCCAGGAAGTGAGATCATGATCGGAGCGGACGGTGGCCGATTGCACAAGGGATGGGCCGGCGATCATGTCGTTGCTCGAGGCCAATCCTCCCAGGACATAGAGGCGGCTCGCCGTATAAACGGCCATGTGACCCCAACGGGGGATCAAACCAGCGGTCACCACCGTGGTGATCCACTCGCCGCTCAGCCCGGCTCGAAGGAGGGAGACGGCGCCATCTCCCATATTCGCCAGCCCGGTACGGAGGAACTCTCCCGGGCTGAAATCGGCCAGGGTGGTCTGAGAGAGGGCCTGGACGCCCGCCTCAACCCGGCGGCCCATAGACAGAAGGAGAACGAGAAATCCCACCCCTCCCAGGAGAAGCCCTGCTCCAACCCGATGCCAACCCCTGCGCGACCCCATAGCCCGGATCCTGGGTGGAGAGATGGAGATCGGACCCGCTGGAAGCCTCCTCATCGGAACAGGAAGAGTTGAGGAGGTGTGGTCGGGCAAGCGTTCTCGTTATAGGTCAGCTGGAAGTTTGCCCCGGAGACATCGACTTCGTAGCCGAAGATGGCGCCGTTCCCGGTGAACCCCTGGCTGCCCGAGAGGTTCACCAGGCCGTTTGGGGCGTAGATCAGGCCTTCCCATGAGATCCGGGAATACGAGAGCTGGATCGCCCCGTTGTTGGTGTCATTCGAGGTCGAGAAGAACAGGAGCTGCCCCTTGCCATCGGGCTCCTTGTAGAACCCCCTGAAGTAGGCCTGATCGTTGTTCGAACTCGTGGACTTGATCGATCCATTGGTGACGACAGTGATGGTGACCGTCCCCCCGCCCTGGATCGTGACATCGCCGTCGACGACGTAGAGCCCATCGCAAAGTTTATAGGAGCCCCTACCATTGCTCCCGGGGGAGGGACAGCGGCCGCTGGATTGCAGGGTGATGGAGTCCTTGAAATAATACCGCCGGCTGGAATCGACCTGGTTCCATTTCGCGCCGCCGGGCAGGAAGTCCTCATACCGGTAAAACTGCGGCATCGGGATGTAGCTGCCCTGCTGGGTGGTCTGGCATGTCCCGTTTCCTTTCTTCTGAGTCACGTAATCGCAGACCCCGTTGATATACATTTGCTGGCTGATGTTGATATCGGCGTTGGAGTGGATGTTGCCGTTGACGACCCCAGCCTGGCCGCCGCCGGTGGCCTTGAGCACGTTAGGCTGGCAGTTGCCGGTGCACCCCGCGAAAATCGCCCAGCCATTGCAAGAAACCGGGGGCTGATAGACCGCCACCGCTTCGGCACTCACCCGCAGGTTCGCCCGGCCGATCACCTGTGCGATGAAGGCCGGGAAGGGATTCCAGACCACCACGCGAATCCCCTTGACCTCTTTGGTGCCGATCTTCGCCGGCACGAAACCGCCACCGACCGGGCCGAGGACGTTCCCATCCGCGTCGGTGTAGAAGACCTCGATATTGTTGTTATAAGCATCTCCCGGTTGACCAGAGGTATCCGGGATGCCGTGGGTCTCTACAGCGGCGTTCACTGCCTGCCGCAGGGATGCCTCCAGACAGCCATAACCATGGGGATTACTGCACCATGGTTGGGGGTTCCAGAGAAAGCGAGCCCCGGTCAGGGCGCCAGCGTCCGCCCCGTTCTGAGCCCGCCGGCGCTGGCCGTAGGCATTGCTGCCATCCAGGGCCAGGGCCGTGAGGGCCAGAAGGCCGATGAAGGCGATCGCGATGAGCACCAGCGCCTGTCCACGATTCCGCCCTTCCATCCTTCCGCCCATGGGAGCACCTCCTGATCGGTCCGTATCACGCCTCACGGGCATGCCCCGGATCCATGGTTTAGGGCCCGTTGCACCGCGTAAGCCCGCAGCCTCACCTCTGGGCCGAACATCGCCTGCATCACCGGCGTGATCATCGTGAATGAATACAAGGTGGAAACCGTGATCGGCGTCCCGAAGCAGATCTGTCCCGGATCGTTCGGCGTGATCACAATCGTAACCCGGTAGGGATCCAGAGGAGTTCCAGGCGTCTGCCGGATCGCGATGAACGTCCGATCGTAAGCGTTATTGGGGGTCGCGCATGAAGGCCCGTTGGCCGCACTGATGCAGCGCGGGTTCATCGCCGCGTAGAGCGCCCCCTCGCCCGCCGCATCCTGGATCGCTACCCACGCCATATACATCCGGCCCAGATCCAGCACCCCGGTGAGCAACAGCAACAACACGGTGGCGGCCAGGGCGAACTCCACCAGGCTCTGGCCGCGCTGGCGATGATCATGGGAGCAGGGATTCCCGCCGGATCCCATCGTCCTCTCCCCTCGCGCTCACGGCTTGGGCATGGCGATCCCGCTGATCGGGACCACGGAGCGCATCCCGGCGAAACGGAGCGGCAGGTTCGATACGAAGGGCCGGATCAGCGGGGTGGCCGCGCTCACCTGAGATTGAACTTCCACATAGACCAGGTCGTTCAGGGCCAGGACATCCGTGGTGGGCAACTGAGTCTGAGCCGGATCCGAAGAGCACCTGCCCAAAGAAAGGAAGGACCCACTCCCATTGGGACGACGATACTCCACCGTCATCGTCACCTGGCTCTGGGGCGTCAGCGCCAGTGTCCCATAAGCCCGGTTCAGGATCTCATTGCACTCGGCGACGGTCACCTTCCCGCGATCCGCATCGTTGCCCCGATGGATGGTCACAGCGGCCGCGCGCAACGCTTCCCGCGCCGCGTTGGAGACCTCGGTGTAGATGAAGAGAACGCGGCCGAACTCCATGATGCCCAGCATGAACAACAACAGCACCGGGAGGACCAGGGCGAACTCCACCAGGCCCTGCCCCCCACTCCTGCATCCCCCCCGCGACAGTCTCGCCGGTATCCGGAAAGTCATAAATCTCTTACCTCCTTGTAAGAAACCGCCCCGTCCGATGGGGAGGTTACGGGCCCGTTCTTCCCACCCCTGCCGGACCTTCGGGCTATTGACGGTTTGAGAATTTTTAATATAATCTGGGGGAGGGAGAAATGAAAGAAGGCCCAGTTTTATAAACCGTTTTAGATTTAGAAGGCCTTTGGGATACGAGAGGGGTCGATGCGTCGATGGGTATGGAGGGGGCGGAGAGCCCAGAGCATCGTGGAGCTGGCGATCCTGCTGCCCCTCTTCCTGATCCTCATCGCCGGCCTGACCGAACTGGGGTTCGCGATCGCCACGTATCTTTCCCTCCAGGACGCCGTGCGGGAGGCCGCCCGCTTCGGGGCCGACGGCGATCCCTGTCTGTATGCCGATCATCAGGAGGATCCCCGAGACCCCGGTGCCGTTTGCGACAGCGATCTCTTCATGACTCCTGTCTCCCAGCGCTTCGATGAAGCCTTCCGTCCATACGCGCTGAACGCAGGCCTGGGGGATGATCTGGTGATCTCTGCTTTCGGCATCCGACAGGACGGCACGCTGGCCTGGCGGCTCCCCCGCAATGCCCCTAACGGGTGGTCCCGTTTCCACAATCGGAGCTCCCGGGTCACAAATGCAGCGATCGCCGCCCAGATCGGCCATTTCCCCAGCAAAGGCGTGCTGGTGGTGGAGGTGTATTACCACTACCGCCAGCGTCTGGGTCTGTTCACCTGGGCGTTCCCCGAAATGATCCCGATGTATGCATCGGCCTGGATGCCGCTGCCTTCTGTGGATCCGATGGAATGAACGAGGCGCGGGTCTGCAGGGCTTCTCCGGCGCCCTAAGGGAGATCAGGAGGTGGAGCGATGCGCCGCCGCGGGCAGATTGTGGTTCTCTTCGCCTTGATGCTGGTGGGGCTGCTGGCCCTGGCCGGCCTGGCGATGGATGGCGCCCGCCTCTATGCTGCCCGACACCGCCTGCAGCATGCCCTGGATGGAGCGGCCCTGGCCGGCTCCAACCAGTTCCGCGTCGGCCGCACCCTTGCCGATATCCAGCAGGCCGCCCGGGATTTCCTGACCGCCCAGGGCTTCGATGTGGCCAACATCCGAGTCTATACATGCGATGACCCAGGCCCTTACGCTGCAGAGCTCTGCACCACTCCCCGTCGCAAGCTGGTGCGTGTCGAAGCAGAGATCGTCGTCCCCATGACCTTCATGCAGGTGGTGGGCTGGTCGAGCGCGCGGCTCTCCGGCTCCGCGACCGGGGAGGCAGCCTCCGTCGATCTGGTGCTGATCATTGACAACTCGGAGTCGATGGCGTATGACACCCGGATGGTGCTCGCCCAGGGCGACCCCATCGTCTGCATCCCCACGGACTCCCCCAACCCCAGTCCGGCGTGCCCCAAGCCCCAGAGGCCACACTTCTGCAACCCCCAGGATATTTGTGAGCCTTTCCGCTCCGTGCGCCAGGCCGCTCAGGAATTCGCCGCGCGGATGTATTACCCCTACGACCGCGTGGCGGTGGTCTCCTTCGACCGTCAGGCCCGCCTGCTGGTGGATCTCAACGGGGGAACGAGCCTCGCCACTGTTCAGAACGCGATCCAGAGCATCCGGGTTTATGATCCCGCCCAGAACTCCCAAACCGCGAAATGCGCCGGGATGGATTGCACCTCTGGAAATTGCCGTCCGGTTCCTGTGCTGGTGCCGGGGCCAGGGATTGACCCGCGCCCGTGCCCCAGCAGCAACGTCCAGGGAGCTCTCCGCCTGGCCTACAACGTCCTGGCCACCCAAGGACGGCCAGCAGAGACCGGCGCCCTTTGGGCCATCGTGATGCTGAGCGACGCCGCGGCCAACGCCACGGACCCCTCTCCAGGCTCGCCGGATCCGGCGGCGAGGGACTTCGGGCTCTGCCCTCGCTATAACCCATCCCCCGGCTGGGGTGAGCCCACCTGGTATTGGGGGGATCCCGACTTCCGTCCGTTTTGTCAGGATGGCGACTTCGAAACGCGTCATGTCCCAGCCGATCTCCGATATGATGCGGAGGACGCCGCGCTCGATATGGTGGATGTGCTCCGGGAGGCCAACGTCGTGGTCTTCTCCATCGGCTACGGGAGCGGAATGCACGGTCTGAAGGTGCGCCCGGGCCAGGGACGGGATCCAGACGTGGGGGAGAAGTTCATGCGCTACCTGGCCGACAGCACCGATGGCAACAATCAGGCGGACTGCCTGCAGGGCGGGAGCGACTGGTTCAGCCCGGGCGCGGCCTGGAAGCCGCAGGGGCAGTCATGCAGCAACTATTTCTACGCGCCGGACGCCGCAGCGCTGCAGCAGATCTTCCGGGAGATCGCCCGCCGGATTTTCACCCGTTTGAACCGATAGGCGGGCTTTCCGTCGCATGGCTGAGGAGGGGGAATCATGCGCCGAATGGCCCAAGGGACGCTGGAGTTCGCCGTGGCCCTGCCGATCTTTCTCCTTCTGGTTTTCATGGTCATCGAGCTGGCCCGGGTGTTCTACGCGTGGGCGACCATCGAGAATAACGCGCGGGCGGCGGCCCGCTATCTCTCCACTGGGCAATACGACCCGGCCTTCTGCCTCAACGGCTGCGCGGATGAGGCGGATCGGGAACAGGCTCGGCTCCGGGCCGGCCTGGAACGGGGTCGGGAGATCCTCTACGGTCTCCTGATCACGCAGTTCGGAGAGCAAGCCGGAGGGCCGGGCTCCGATACCCCGGGCTTCTATGGGGTCACCATCTGCAGCAGTCGGCCGGGCTTTGAGTTCGATCCGGCTACGCTGCGCTGCGTCCCAGGGAACGATGCCGGGGGGCCTGGGGATCGGGTCGTGGTAGTGATCCGCCACAATCATATGATCATCACCCCCCTCCTCCGGCCCATCGTTGCCCATATCCCCCTGATCGCCCGCCGCGAGGTGATCAACGAGCGCTTCCGGACCGTCCGCCTGTTGGGGCTGCCGCCGAAGATCCCGACGGTCGTGCCGCCGCCGACGCCCACGTTCACGCCGGCTCCCACGGATACCCCCACGCCCACGCCGCCGCCGACGGATACGCCAACGCCAACGGCCACCTTCACGCCCAAGCCCACCTCTACGCCAAAGCCGACCCGCACGCCCACACCGACGGCTTGCCCGCCCTCAATCTGCACGCCGACGCCGACTCCCACGCCCACCCGTACCCCCACGCCGACCCGGACGCCCACGCCGACGCCCACCCGCACACCGACGCCGACGGTGTGCCCGCCCTCGATCTGCACACCGACACCCACTCCTACACCCACCCGGACGCCGACGCCTACCCGCACTCCTACGCCGACGCCCACCCCCACGCCGACGCCGCTGCGAACGCCCACATTGACTCCCACCCGCACGCCCACCCGTACCCCTACGCCGGCGTGGACGCCCACGCCGACGATGACGCCCACGCCGGGTGGCTTTGACGGGTGAACCGAACGAAAGGGACGGGGGGTCAAAGATGCCAAGGGGGAGGATCCTCTGGCTTATGGGGCTCACCTTAACAGGACTGGGGCTTCTGGGCGCTCTGATCGGACGCGGGAGCGCCCAGACCCTTCCGCCCCCGCCCCCTCCTCCGTGGCCGGCTCCTCCTGCCCCGGCGCCAGGGATTGATGCGGCTGAGACGCTCCCCAACGCTCGGTGGCAGACCATGACCATCGGCATCACGGATCCGGGAGACCCTCATCTCCCTATCACCCGGGAAAACCGGGTTGAGAACGCCACCGTGAGCTCCCTGCGCATCGGGTTTGGAGGGCTCACGTTCCCGGAGCAGATCACCCGCGTGGAGGCCTGGGCAGAGCCCCAGGATGGTGGCATCACCTGGACGATGGAACCCACCGGGGTGGTGTTCTATAATGTCCAGCCAACTCATACCCTCTTCGCCTCATGGGTCACCACGGCCTACGCCCGGTATGAGCCGCCGGAGTACGAGATCACCGTTGGGACCATCGGGCGGGAGGGCTTCGATTTCGCCACCGGGATGGCGGTGCGTCTGCCCGCAGGCGTCTATACGGTTACCTATGCGCGGATCGTGTCCACCAGCCACGAGGGGTTGAGCCCCTTTCCCCTTTACGTGCCCGGAGGCCTCGTCTGGCCGATGGCGCGCTTCACCACCACCCCAGAGAGCCGGGCATGGGTCACGTATACCTTCCGCCTGGGGGATCTGCGGAATCGATCAGAAGCCACGCTCCCGGATTTGATCCCCCTCACCATGACCCTACGGATCCATGGAGGAAGCGCCCAGGTGAACGCATGGATCCGCAATGCGGGCGCCGCACCGGTCCCATCACGGGTCGGCGGCTTTCTGGTCGCTTTGCAGCAACGCGCCCCCGGAGATCCCCCGACCAGCCCGGCGGACGGCGGAGGGTTCGAGACGTGGATGCAGGGACCCACCGGCGTGTGGCTCCCTCCTCTGAGCCCCGGCCACGAGGTTCCGATCACCGGAACCGCCTCGCTCCAGCCCGGTCGATGCCTGTTCCTGAACGTGGATGTGGATCCCTATGGAGAAAGCCCCCTGACCGGACGGGTCTGGGAGGCCCGGGAGGACAACAACGTGGCCATGATCTGCCCGCGTGCCCTCTTCCTCCCCCTGATCCTGCGCAGCCCTCCGTAAATCCTCCAGTCCATCCTCGCCTCCGGTAAAATCAACAACCGGGAAGAGACCTCCCGGACGGCACACCAGAGCAGGGAACCGGAGGCATGGATGATCCATCGGTGGGAACGCGGGATGATCGGATTCGGGGTGGCGATGCTGGTCGCCTGCCTGGCCCGGCCGGTGATGATGACCGTCATCGCGGACGGCCAGCGCCGCACCATCTATGCCCGCGGTCCAACGGTCCGAGAGGCGCTGGCTCAGGCAGGCATCCCCCTCGGGGATCTGGATCGGGTTACGCCGCCGGAGAACGTGTCCATCCGCCCCGGGATGGTGATCACGGTCACCCGCATCACCCAGACCCTGGAGGTCCAGGAGGTCCCGATCCCGTTCCCCCGACAGATCCTGAAGGACGCCCGGCTGGCCCCGGGGGAAAACCGCCTGATCCGCCGGGGCGAACCCGGCATCGAACGGGTGACCGTCCGGATCACATGGGCCGATGGCCAGCCGGTGGAGCGCCAGGAGATCCACCGGGAACGCCTGCGGGATCCGGTTCCCGAGATCGTGGCGGTCAGCTTGCTGGGCGAGGTGACCTCGATGCCGATCTCCGGCACGCTGGTCTTCCTGGCCCGTCGAGACGCATGGCGCGTCGCTGGGGAAACGACCCGGATCCTGCCGCTCACGAACCTGGGCGATCTGGACGGACGGGTCTTCACGTTATCTCCCGATGGCGGCTTCCTCCTGTTCTCCCGGGCTCCCCTGACATCCCCTCGCCCGCTCCTGAACACCCTCTGGGGGCTGAACCTCCGTGCCGATCCGCCACGCCCGCAGCCCGCCGGCCTGGAAAACGTGCTTTGGCTGGAATGGTCTCCCCGGGGGGATCGTCTGGCCTTCGCCACCGGAGAGCCAAGCCCCGGGCCGCCAGGCTGGCGAGCGCATAACGACCTCTGGATCGGCCGATGGGGGAACGGGCGGATCGAAGCCCGCCAGGTGCTGACGCCAACCGCTGGCGGCCCTTACGGATGGTGGGGCATGGCCTGGGCTTGGTCCCCAGATGGCCGCCGTCTGGCCTTCGGGCGCACCGATGGGATCGGGATGCTGGATCTGGGGAGCCTCCGAGCGACCATCCTGCTCACCTTCCCGGTTTATGAAACCCGGAGCGCGTGGGCCTGGGTGCCCGCTCTCGCCTGGTCCCCGGATGGCCGATACCTAGCTGCGCTCGTTCATGGCCCTCCCCGCTCCGGAGAGCCCCCCGAGCAATCCACCCGCTTTGATCTCTGGATCCTGGCCGTGGATGCCGGATGGGCGCGCCCGTTGATCGAGGATATCGGGATATGGGCAGGCGTGCTCTGGAGCGACCTGGGCCTCTTTTTCGGCCAGGCCCGTCAGCCCGAGGCCGGGGATGCTTCCCGCTATGACCTCTACTGGGCCGATCACGACGGGAGTGATCGACGGCGCTTGTTCCCGCCGGAGGGGGAGATCGGATTCGGCGGCCAGCCCGATATGCGCTGGGGACCCGACGGGCGAAGCCTCCTGGTGCGCTATCAGGGGGACCTCTACCGGATTGCCCTCCCTTCCGGCCGGATCGATCGCCTCACCGCCCGGGGGGACATCGCGGCGATGGCATGGCGCTGAAGGCCGGATCCCCCGTGGGGATATCTCCTTACACCGTTTAGACCGGACGACGGCCTGTTCGTTGATCCATCCTATCTGGAGTCAGGGATTTTCATTCGCCTGGGGAATCCGGGTGGAGCGAGGACCTGTTGCCGCCGGCCCGGCCGGGATCTGTCGCACCCGAACGCCTTCCGGGACAGAAAGGGGACGGAGGTAGCGAGAGGGGATGGCGGGGAAGTCGGCGTAAACCCCGCGTCGCTCCGGCGGCAGCAACGCCGCGATCTGCGCCATCAGCTCATCCGTCGCCTCCCGCAGCGCCTCCCGGCTCCGCTCCTCGGGGATTTCCACCCGGAAAGGCGGGCCGAAAACCACCCGCACCGGCGTGCGCCGGAGCCGGCGGATGTTGAACTTGAAGCGATCGGTCCCATCCACACCCACCGGCACGATCGGGGCGCCCGTGCGCCAGGCCAGGTAGACAGCTCCCTCTTTCCCCGGGATCAGCGCGCCGGTGGGGCTGCGAGTGCCCTCCGGGGCGATGAGCAACACCCCGCCCATCCGAAGCACTTCCAGGGCGGTCTGGACGGCCCGGCGATCGATCTCTCCCCGTCGGACCGGAAAGGCATCGAAGGCGGTGACCAGGGGGCCCAGCACGACATCGCGGAAGACCTCGGCCTTGGCCATGGGGAGCACCTTGCGCCGCAGGAGGCTGACCACCAGCACCGGATCCAGGAAGCTGATGTGATTGATGGCCAGGATCACCGGCCCGGCGGGAGGGATATTCTCCAGCCCCACGACCTCCAGGCGCAGCACCAGCCGGTAAGCGAGATGAAGCAAGAAGGTCAGAAAGCGGCGCAGCCACGAGTGCCGATGGACCCGCGTGGCTGTCGCCCAGCGGGAAGCCCGTTGGAATACCTGTCCCGTTTCCGTCATATCCTGGCTGCGCAATCCCGATCGCGGAATGCCGGCAAAAACCAAAAATTAAGGAACGCAGCGGGTTTCCCCGCTGCGCAACCCCGGATGCGCTCGGTATCCTCAGCGTGTCGCCATCTCTTCCTCTGCCAGCCGGCGGGTCTGATCCTCCAGGATCAGCGCATCGATGAGGGGATCCAGATCGCCATCCAAGATCTCCTGCAAGCGATACAGGGAGAGATTGATCCGGTGATCCGTGACCCGATTCTGAGGGAAGTTATAGGTGCGGATCTTCTCGGCCCGCTCCGCGGTCCCCACCTGGAGGCGGCGAGCCTGGCTGACCTCCGCCTCTCGTTTCCGGCGCTCCCGCTCATACAGACGGGCCCGCAGGATGGCCAGCGCCCGCTGCTTGTTCTGGAACTGGGAGCGCTCATCCTGGCATGAGACCACAATCCCGGTGGGGATATGGGTGATCCGCACCGCTGTCTCGTTCTTCTGCATGTGCTGCCCGCCCGCCGTGCCCGCCCGGAAGGTTTCGATGATCAGGTCCTTTGGATCGATCTGCACCTCCACCTCATCCATCTCGGGGAGCACCGCAACCGTTGCCGTGCTGGTGTGGATGCGGCCGGAGGCCTCCGTAACGGGCACCCGCTGGACCCGATGGACACCGCTCTCATATTTGAGGCGGGAATAAGCGCCGCGGCCGCGGATCAGGAAGATGACCTCCTTAAAGCCGCCCAGGCCGGTCTCGTTGGCGCTGAGGAGCTCCACCTCCCAGCCTTTCCGCTCCGCGTAACGGGTATACATCCGGAAAAGATCGGCGGCAAACAGCGCGGCCTCCTCCCCGCCCGCCCCCGCGCGGATCTCCATAATGACATTTTTTTCATCGTTCGGATCGCGGGGGAGCAGGAGGCGCCGGAGCTGCTGCTCAAGGCGCTCCTGCTCCTCGGAGAGGCGTTCGGCTTCCTCCCGGGCGAGGGCGGCCAGCTCTTCGTCCTCCGTGGTTTCCAGCAACTGCCGCGCCTCCTCCAGCTGTCGACGCACCGCCTGATAGCGGCGGAAAGTTTCCACAATGGGCTCCAGCTCCTCCCGCTCCTGGCTGAGGATCCGGAGCCGGGAGATATCCGCCGCCACGGCCGGGTCGGCCAGCATCGCGGTCAGCTCTTCATAGCGCTGTTCGACAGCTTCCAGTTTCTCCAGCCATCGCCGTTCCATCGGGAATTCACCTGATCACCGTTGTGCGAAAGACCAGCAGGATCGGATATCACGCGGTCCCGATTTCCAGCTCGCCGCCGTTCTCGATCCCCAGGCGGATCAACGCGTTCCGGGCCGCCTCCCGGGTGGCTTCCCGCTTGCTGGCCCCCTGACCTTCCCCCACGACCTCATCGCCGATCAGCACCTGAACCGTGAAACGGGCCGCGTGGGGAGGGCCTTCCACCGCCACCACCCGATAGACAGGGGTCTTCCCCCGGACGGCCTGGCTCCAGTGCTGCAGGCGTCCTTTCGGATCATGCCACTCCAGATCCCGCACGGCCTGATCGATGGCCATGGGCAGCAACTGGCCCAGCAGACGTTCGGCCGCCGGCAGCCCCCCATCCAGATACAGAGCGCCCAGAAGCGCCTCGAAGGCATCCGCCAGAACCGAAGGACGGGCCCGAGCGCTTTCCGCCTCCCCCTTCCCTACGCGGAGCCACCGACCCAGCTCCAGCTCCTCCGCCCATGCGGCCAGCCGCTCCCCGCGGATCAGAACCGTACGCAACTCCGTCAGGCGTCCCTCCGACCAATCTGGGAATCGACGGAACAGCTCCGCGCTGACCACCAGCTGAAGGACCGCATCTCCCAGGAACTCCAGGCGCTCATTGTCCCGGACCCCTTCCTCCGGATGCTCATTCACATAGGACCGATGGGTGAGGGCTTCCATAAGGAGAGTCCGGTCTCGGAAGGACCAGCCCAGGCGTTTCTCCAGGAGCCGAAGAGGGTCTTCCTCGGAAGGGGAAGCGTGGGGCGAAGGGAGGGGCGAACCGCGAGGCGCGGGTTCCGGCTGCTTTTCCTGAAGATGCCCCCAGATACGCCCGATCCGAACCCACCAGTTCCCCATCGCAAATCTCCCTCGCGAAGGAAGGATAACGGTCCAAGAACCCCTCCCCGAAGCGGGGAGCGAAAATCGGCTCCCCCTTCCCTCGTAGGGAAGGGGGCCGGGGGGTTAGGTCCGAGAACCCCTACAAAACAAAGGGGGCAGATCACGGATCTGCCCCCGATGGAGCGGGCGACGGGACTCGAACCCGCGGCCTTTGGCTTGGGAAGCCAACGCTCTACCATCTGAGCTACGCCCGCCCGCTCTATATAACAATTTAGCGGGTCCGAGCGCCTCTGTCAAATCTCTCCCCCCATCCTCACCCCTCCCCTGGTAGGGGAGGAGTGAGGATGGAGGTCGGGAGGGGGAGCACCTCAGCGCTTCGTCCGGAAGCCCAGCAGCGCGTAGAGCGGGCACCAGCCGATCAGAGAGGTCAGGATGAAGATCACGCCGACGACGGTGAGGATGATGCCCAGGGCATTGAAGTGGAGGACGAAGGCGGAGAGCAGGATAAACACCACGGCCACAATGAGCCGCACGATCCGATCCCAGCTGGCCATATTCACCACCATGGTTTCACCTCCTGGAAGGGATCGAACAGGATCTCCTCGAACATCACGGGCTCACTCCTCCTCATCGTGATGATGGTGATGCATATGAGCTCCAGCAAGGGCATGGCGCATATGCTCCCATGCCGCTCGAGCCCGCGCCATCGCTTCCGGATCCGTCACCTTCATCAGCTCATTGATGAAGTATCCCTCCGGCACTGCCCCCTCGATGTGAAGGACCTCATTGATCACTGTTCGGGGGACGCCGTAGACGCCGTAGTAATCCGCCAGCTCCGGGAACTCCATCGCCTCCACCATATCCGCCCGGACCCACGGGCTCTCCATCGCCGCCTGATGGGCCAGCCGCACCATCCGCGGGCAGTAAGGGCATGTCGGTGTGACGAAGACCTGGATGTGAACAGGCGTCTGGATCTGAGCCAGGCGCTTGCGGCTGGAGGGCGAGAGGCCAGAATCCCGCGCGCCGACCATCCGGATATCCTCAATCAGGGAGCTGAACTCGTAGCCGGACGGGATCCCGAAGTAACGGATGCCATAGTCCTGATCCCCCTCGATCACGACCGCAGGCACCTTGTCGATGCCATAGCGCTCAGCCACCTCCCGATCAGTGATCCGGTTGTAGACCTCTGCCGTGATCCGATCCGACAGGGAGGCAACCTCCTCGATCAGCTGCCGTGTCTCGCGACAATACACACAATCCACGTGCTGGATGAAAACCAGAAGCCGGACCGGGTTCTTCAGATCAGCGAGCAGACGTCGGACTTCCTCACGGGTGTGCGCATCCAGCAACGCCATACGGACCTCCTCCTGGGGTGAAAGGGTTTTGGGTTCGATCCGCCGGCCTCCTCCCGGGAGCCTGGAGGGGGTGGGCGGAAACCCACCCCCTCCCCCCAGTCGGAGGGCCCGATGGCGCGGACCGTCGCCCTTCACTTCTTTTAGATGCAGAGGGCCGGTTGGAGTGACAGATCCCCTTCGCCTGGCGAATGGAAAAGGGGGCGGAGCGAGAGTTTCCCAGGAAGCTGGACGTGCGATATAATAGGAATGCACGAGGGGGCGAAGAGGGCTCGACGGGGGAGGCAGATCGTCGGTGGCAGGTCGGGGCCGCTCGGACCCCGTGAACAACCCGAGCAAACCACAAGTGCCAACCGCGATTACGCGGCTCTCCCGCTGGCCGCCTAAGCCAGCGTGAGGGGACGGTCCCCCGATGAGGGGACCCGCTCGACCGGACCCATCGCCGACGGGGCCGGATCGGGTGGGACAAAGTCGGCGTGCGGCGGCCGGGCGCCCCGGAAGGCCGCCTAAGATCCAAGGGGCTGGCCGGCCGGAGACCTTGCCGGTGGGAGGACCGGCCGGCGAGAGGGAAAAACCGGATACGCCTGTAGGCACCGGCGATCGAATCTTCCGGACGCGGGTTCGATTCCCGCCGCCTCCACCTGCGCGGAAGTGGGCGGGGTCCTGAGGTGGGCCTCGCCCACTTCCCGTTTATAAGGCCGGGGGCTTCAATTTTTTCTCGCGCCGACAGGGCGTGCCATGGGGGTCACGGATTATTATGTCTGGCGGGAATTCGAGGATCGCATCGGCGGGGAGCGGATCCGCTGGGCGGGGAAGCCGGGCCTGGAGATCTGGAGCCATGTCGATCCGGGTGTGGCCCTCATCGCCCAGGTGATGGAGATCGGCCCCGAGGATCACGTCCTGGATTTGAACTGCGGGGTGGGATGGTTAGGGGTACTGGCCGCCCGACGCACAACCGGTCGGATCGTCCTGGCCAGCGACCACGGCCTGGCGGTGGAAGCTGCTCGGCGCACGATGGCGATGAACGGCTTCGAGGGGCGCGCCCGGATCTTCCATGGCGATGGCTATCCCCTCCTGGAGCCCGGGTCTTTCGATGTGGTTCTTTTGAACATCCCCAAGGGCAAGGAGGTGGCGCAACGCCTGGTGCGCCTCGCAGCATGGGCGCTTAAGCCTGGGGGACGGCTCTATCTGGCCGGGCCGAAGCGAGGCGGCGTAGACAGCATCATCGCTTACGCCCGGGATCTCTTCGGCCGGGCTCCGGTATGGGCGTATGGAAGCGGCTACCGGGTGGCGGTGGCCTCCCGCCCGGCTCACCTGGAGATCGAGCCTCCCGGAGATGATTTCGTGGAACGGGAGGCGGTCGTTCGGGGCCGCACCTGGCGCTTCATCACTCGCCCTGGCCTGTTCTCGTGGTCCGCTCTGGATGAGGGAACCCGTCATCTCATCGAACAGATGGAGATCCGCCCCACGGATCACGTTCTGGACCTGGGATGCGGATATGGGATCGTAGGGGTGATCGCTGGCCACGAAGCGCGGGAAGGTCGGGTGGTGATGGTGGATATCAGCGCGGCAGCCCTGGAGGCGAGCCGCCGCACTCTGGCCCTTTATTCCCTGCCTCACGTGGAAGTCCGTCTCAGCGACGTCATCGATGGCGTGCGGGGAGAACTGTTCGATGTCGTGGTGACCAATCCGCCGATCCACCAGGGCTTTGGAGTCGAACGGGAAGTCGCTACACAATTCGTATATGATGCTCCCTCCGTGTTGCGCCCTGGAGGGCGGCTCTATCTGGTTGGGGCGGTGGTGCTGCCTTATCGCACAATCATTGAGCGGGTCTTCGGGAACGTGGAGATCCTGTTCGATGATCGCCATTATCGGGTGTATCGGGCGCTCCACATGCCCCGCCGGCTTCGATAGCTGGCGCGGTTGGCCGTTCCCCAGATTCCGATAGCACCCTGCGGCCTCTCTATCGATAAGGGGATATCTGACCTCGCGTGGAGATCGGGCACGGCCTGGGGCGATGGTTTTGAATCAGCCTGGGGTCCGTCGGAAGAGCAGCAACCATGCCGGAAGCCGGAACCGCGCCCCCCCAGCGCCTCCACGTCCGAAGGGCTTCCCCAAAATCTGTGGACGGCCGTGGACATCCCATTGACAGCCTTTCCTTCGGAACGGTATAATGAGCTAAAGAAGAACTCCATGCACAGAAAGGGGGTGGGGACATTGGCCCGCGTGATCATTGAGGAGGGGGAGTCCTTCGAGTCGGCCCTCAAGCGATTCAATAAGCAGATCCAGGCCGACAAGTTGCTCTCGGAGCTACGGCGCCGGCGCTATTATGAGCCGCCCAGCGTGATCCGCAAGCGCAAGAAGGCAGCCAAGCTGCGCAAAAGCCGGCGCACGACTTTGAAGGCCCTGCGAGCGGCCGGTTTGCTGTAAGCGCAGCGCGGGGTAGACAAACAAAAGGGTGGGGCTTCCCCCACCCTTTTGTTTTTTGGGGTGGGGGTCGCCTTCGGCGACCCCCACCCCTAAAATCCCGCGGGTCGATAGGAGGAGCAGACCAGGCTATCTTCCGCAGCCCGACCGACCTCTGAATGCCCTCAAGGGAGCATCTCCGTCTTCAGCACGGCGTCCAGCACGATCATCGCGGCCAGCGCCAGGGGCACCGCAGTGCCCAGATGATAGAGCCATCCATATTTCGCAGGCGGGATCGCATAAAGCGCCAGGACGCATAGCTCCAGCGCGATCCCGATGATGAGACCACCGATGACGACGGCAACCCGTTTGGCCAGCATCCTCGATCTCCTCCTGCCCCAGCGTTCTCCGGCTGTTCGAATGGATGCAACCGAACCTGATATAGAAAAGGCCAGATGAGCCGCCCCTCTCTGCTCTCCTCTCTGTAGAGCCTCTCGACTTCACCTCGATCCGAAGCCATCGCACGATCGAATGAGGGAGCGCCAGAGACTCCCCGCAACCGATCTTTCCTGAACGGTGTAGATTCTAATCCCCCCATGAGCGCTCGTCAATGCAACCCGTGGAAAATGAAGAGCCCGCGGGAGAAAAAAGAGAGCAGGTCGCTTCATCGCCTGCCCCGCTCCGCCGGCTCAGAACCACCCCAGGAGAAGCGCCCGGAGGAACTGCCCCGCCAGTTCGATCAACAGGATCGCCACCAGGGGGCTGAAATCCAGCCCGCCCACAGGGGGGAGATAGCGCCGCAGGGGATTCAACACGGGCTCCACCGCGCTCGCCAGGAGGCGTCGGGCCGGATGCCACGGATCGAGGCCGATCCAGGAGGCGAACACATAAAACACAATCAGAAGAACGTAGAGATTGACCAGGGCGTCGATCAAGGAGATCAGCATTCCAGGCATATCGCTTTCCTCAAGGAAATTCGCGGGGCTGTGATCATGGCTCCCGCCCCCCAGGCCCTCCACAGAAAGGATCACGAATCATGACGAGGGGCGCTCGCCGAAGATCGCCCGCCCCAGGCGGACCATGGTTGCGCCCTCCTCGATGGCCACCTCGAAATCGTCCGTCATGCCCATGGAGAGGTGCTCCCAGGAACCCTGGGGAAACCGCGCAGCCAGCGCGTCCCGCAGCGCTCGGAGCCGGCGAAACACCGGTCGGACCGCTTCGGGATCGGGGGCGATGGGCGCGACCGTCATCAGCCCGAGGACCTCCAGGCCAGGCTGATCCAGGATCCGGGCGACCGCCTCGAAGAAAGCCTCCCGCTGGGCCGCATCGTCCTCCCAGCGGTCCAGGGGGAAGCCGTATTTGCTCGCCTCGCCGGAGACATTGCACTCCAGAAGGACCCTTGCCCGCTGTCCCCTCTCCCCCGCCAGCCGGCTGAGCTTCTCCGCCAGCGGCACCGAATCGACGGAATGGATCACGTCGAACAGGCTCAGGGCCCGCCGGGCCTTCCGCCGTTGCAGATGGCCGACCATATGCCACCGGATCGCCGCCGCGCCGCCCAGGAGGGCCTGCACCTGAGGGATTTTCCCCTCCGCTTCCTCCACCCGGTTCTCCCCGAAGATCCGCAGCCCACAGGCATACGCTTCCAGGATCCGCTCCGGCGGCACCGTCTTGGTCACGGCCACCACGGTGATCTCCCCCGGATCCCGGCCGGCCCGACGGGCTGCGCGCGTGATCCGTTCCTGAACCCGTTCCCAGCGCTCCGCGATGGAGGAGCTCATCCTCGAGAAGCCACCCGGATGGATTTCGAGCAGATGCGCTTGGGTTCGAAGCGAGCCGGCGGAGCGGGCCGCCGCGGACGACCCGGTCGCCCCTCAAACCCGAAGGGATCCTCACCCCTTGATCACCGCGATCGGCCGGAGCCGGGCCACCTTCTTGGCGATCCCCGCGTGGTGGACCACCTCGACCACGCGGCTGACGTCCTTGTAAGCTCGCGGGGCCTCCTCAGCCAGCCCGGCCATGGAGCCGGCGCGGACGACGATGCCCTGGCTTTCCAGCTCGGCCTTGAGCTTCTCGCCGCGGATCTCCCGCTTGGCCTGGGCGCGGCTCATGACGCGGCCGGCCCCGTGGCAGGTGCTTCCGAAGGTCTGGGCCATGGACCCGGGCGTCCCCAGCAACACATACGACGCCGTGCCCATCGAGCCCGGGATCAGAACCGGCTGCCCGATATCCACGTATTTCTTCGGCAGCCCGGGGGAGCCCGGACCCCAGGCGCGGGTGGCTCCCTTCCGGTGGACGCACACGGTCATCCGCTGGCCGTCGATCTCGTGGGTTTCGATCTTGCCCATGTTGTGGGCGATATCGTAGACCTGCCAGACATCGTGAGCAATGCCCTTCGGCTTGAGGACCTCCTCGAAGCTCTTACGGATGTAGTGGGCCAGGATCTGGCGGTTGCAGAAGGCGAAGTTCGCCGCACAGGCCATCGCCTTCAGGTAATCCTGCCCCTCCGGGCTATCGATGGGCGCGCACATCAGCTCCTTGTCGGGCAGCTTGATGCCGTATTTATGGATCACCCGCTCGAAGCGCTGGAGGTAATCGGTGCAGATCTGGTGGCCGAAGCCGCGGGAGCCGCAATGGATCTGGACGGCGACCTGCCCCTCGAAGAGCCCCATCCGCTCCGCGCCCACCGGATCGAAGATCTCATCCACCACATCCACCTCGATGAAGTGGTTCCCGGCGCCCAGGGTGCCCAGCTGATCCTTCCCCCGCTCCTTGGCTTTCGGGGTCGCCTTGTCCGGATCCGCGTTGGGCATGCAGCCGAATTCCTCGGTGTGCTCCAGATCCTCGGGCCGGGCGTAGCCGTGGCGCAGCGCCCAGCGGGCCCCCTCCGCCAGCACCTCATCCAGTTGCCGCGCCGTCAGGGGGACGTGCCCTTCGGAGCCCACCCCGCTGGGGCAGTTGGAATAGATCCGCGACGCCAGCTCCGTTAGATGCGGCGCGATCTGCTCGTAGGTCAGATTGGTCGCCAGCAGCCGCACGCCGCAGTTGGACACCACAAAGCCATTGGCGATGAAATTGTGGTCTTCATGAAGCACAGTGAAATCATACACATCGCCCGTATAGCCTTCCACAGGCTCAATGCGCTCAATCTCCTCCCATACGATCCCGGAGCGCCCCAATCCCTCTGTCGCCTGCTTCATATAGGTCATGAAGTCCGGAAAATCCCGTGGGAGCCCGGCGCCCCCCTGCTGCTTTTCTGAGATGGACCGTTCCACAAAGCGAGCATTCACCGAGATGGAAACAGCCTCCAGCACGGCCTGGACGGGCTGGCCCTGCCGGTGGGCTTCCGCAATAGCCTGACGCAGCTCCTGTCGGGCCCGGCGCACTGCCTGTTTGCGCTTCAGATACTGGGCGCTGATCCAGCTCAAAAATCGACGTTCGTCGTTGTATTCCACACCAACACGCGTGAACAACCGGATCAGATTATCCGCATCCCCGGAGATCAACAGGCGGAGAACCCGGGAGCGTGAGCCATTGGCTCGCAGGAGCGCCCGTCGCTCTATGTAGATCCCCCTGCTTCGAACGCCGAAGCGTTCCAGCATCTCCGCGATATCGGCCAGGAATCGGTATCCATCCGCGAGACGATGTTCCGCACAGGCAATGCTCAGAACAGGCCGTCGCAGCTTGACGGAGGACTGACTGTGCAAGGCCGGCGCTGTGAGCTCCGCGCCGAAGAGGGCGGCGAGGAAGAGCCGCTGTTGCCAGAGGGGAGCCCGCTTCAACCACTCCGGGATGCGTCCTCCATGGTCCGTCTTGGATCCCAGAGGCAGCCCCAGCGCTGCAAGAAGAGCGACCAGACCGGTGGAGTTCACCTCCAGCTCGCCGGTGACACCGATCGTTTCATAAACCTGATAAGGTGTGCGGATGAGCGCCCTGCGGCGTCGAGAACGAAGGTAGCCTCCATATCCCAGCTGGTTGAGATCTGCCAGGATCTGCGCCAGGTCTTCCTCCTTCCCATATAAGACCAGCACCCCCTCCTTTCGACGACGCATGAACCCTGCTGTGCCGTCACCCCACGCGTAGCCCAGGAGTTTCAATAAATACGGAAGGGCAGGGGAAGTATACCGCAAAGGCAACAGCCCCCTTCGCCGCAGACCCGCGATGGCCTTGGTAATTCCACCGCGTCGATTGTCCTTGCCGGCTTCCAGAAGGACGCGCTCCACATCGGGGACATCCACAATGACCTCATCAGGAGGCTCTTCGTAGGGAACTCCCTCGAAGGGCAGGAAGGCGATCCGGTCGCCAGCCTGCAGTTCGCTCACGGGCCGCATGCCCGCTGGAGTCAAGAACGGATGATCCCCAGTGGCAATGATCTCATCTCCAGAGCAGGTGACGACCCTGTAGAGCACAGGATCCGCCGGTCGACGCAGGAAGCGAACAACCGGTGTCCGATCCAGGCATGCCAATCGGGCATCGTAGCAAACCAGCTCCGCGCGAGACCATTCCTCCGCCATTTCCTGGATCGGGCGAGTGTATCCAAAGCGATGCAGAATTCGGGCATCTCCGGTCAGGCAGTTGATGTCATACCCGATCGCTCCCGGTGAGATGATCCCGCCCGGGACCCGGCTGGCCATCACCCCTCCGATGGGGAAGCCATAGCCCATATGGACATCCGGCATGACAACGACGGCCCCCACCAGGCCAGGCAACGAGGCGGCATTCACCGCCTGATGCACCGACAGGTCCCCCAGGGCGTCCTCCAGCAGCTCCTCGTCCGCGTAGATGCGGACGGGGACGTTCATCCGCGGGTCGAACGAGGTGGGCAGTTCCCAGAGATACGCATGGATCCGTCGGAAATCCTGTTTCCGAATCTCCCGCGCCATGATCCCCCTCCTCACACATCGAACACCAGCTCCACCCAGTAACGTCCATCTTCCTGCTGGATGGCCACGTTGTGATAGGTCACCGCCTTTATATATTTTCGCATCTCCCGGGTCCGCTCTCCATAAACGGTCGCGCGAAGGCGACCGAGGGAATCTGGATCCCCGGGATCCGGCAGGCGGAGCTCATGGATCTCAAACCGCTTGAAAGCCAGGTGCTCCCGCTCCGTGTGGTAGACCAGCTCGTTCAGCCAGGCCACCAGCAATCCCTCAGGGCTGGCCGCCTCCACCTCAATTTCCCGCCGCTCGGACTCTCCCAGGGCGTCCAGGTCAACCAGCAGGCTATACATCCCCATCGCCGCGTTCGCGAACAGCTCCGGCAGCGTCCGCCCATAGGCCCGGATGGCCCAGTCCGCCGTGTGAGGGATCTCCTCGAAGGGGACTTCAAAGCTGGACATATGCTCCCTTTCCTCCTGCGGTCTGCGGTCGATCTCCCGGAGAAAGCCGCGCGCCCGGAACAACGAACACGGAGGCCTTCATTCGTGGTTCCTGTCCGTAGATGGCCTCCATCTGGCCATCGGCACGGCCTTCGCTCATGGAACCACCTGGATCCCGGGCGCTCCCTCCAGACGGCCGATGGCCCAGGCCGATTCGCCGGCCTCCACCATCCGGGCGCAGAAGGCCTCCGCATCCGCCGGGGCGAAGGCCAGCAACAGCCCTCCGGAGGTCTGGGGATCATACAGCAAGGCCTCGGTGATCTCATCGATCGAAGGTTCCAGACGCACGCGCGGTCGGTAGAACGCCCGGTTCCGCCAGAGGCCTCCGGCGAAGGCCTCCGCCTCTGCGCAGCGCCGCGCGCCCCGCATCCAGGGGAGCCGGCGAACCTCCAGGACCGCCCCCACTCCGGAGGCCTCCACCATCTCCCACACATGGCCCAGCAGCCCGAACCCGGTCACATCCGTGGCGGCGTGGGCGTTGCATTTCACCGCCAGCCGGGCGGCCGTCTTGTTCAGCCGCATCATCCATGCCATCGCCTCTTCGATCTCCTCCGGCCGGGCCAGATCCCGCTTGAGGGCGGTGGTGATCACCCCGCTCCCCAGCGGCTTCGTCAGGACCAGGACATCCCCCGCCCGGGCGCCGGATTTCCGCAGGATCCGTTGCGGATGCGCCACGCCCGTGACCACCAGCCCGAACTTCGGCTCGCGGTCGGTGACCGTATGGCCGCCGAGAACAACCCCGCCCGCCTCAGCGACCTTATCCGCCGCCCCTTTCAGGATCCGAACCAGGATCTCCAGGTCCAGGCCGTCCGGAAACGCCACCAGATTGAGGGCGAAACGGACCTCCCCGCCCATGGCGTAGATATCGCTCATCGCGTTGGCCGCGGCGATGGCGCCGTAGGCGTAAGGATCGTCCACCACCGGCGGGAAAAAGTCGGCGCTCTGGACGAGGGCGGTTTCCTCGTCCAGCTGGTAGACGGCCGCATCATCCGGCGCCTCGATCCCGACCAGGACCGCCGGATGGGGCAGGGGCGGGATTTCCTCGTGGAGCCGGCGCAGCACGTGCGCCAGGGCCTCCGGGGCCATCTTGCTGGCTCAACCCGCGCACGAAGCCAGCGCCGTCAGGCGAATCGTCTTATTGTCCACCGATCAGCTCCTGAAGGATCTGGAGGAACGCCGAGCGGGAGCTCGCCCACATCGCCCTGGAAAAAGTATAACCGGGAATCGAGCGACCGTTCCCCCTGAGTTTACATCCCCGTGATCCGGGTCCCCCGGATCCGTGGGGGATCCCGCAAGGCGTCCCGAAGGGCCCCGGGGCGTCGCCCGGAGAAGATCCAGACATCGAGATCGGGATCCCGTTCCACCCAGCGCAGAGCCATCTCCAGCTTGGCGCGCATCCCCCCCGTGACATCGATCCCCCGGGATGCGCCGACCGCGCTCTGGATCTCCCGGAACCGTTCTGGAGTCAAATGGGGGATCACCTGATGTCCATCCGGCCCATCCGCGAGGACGCCGGCCACATCCCCCACCAGCAAAATGCGGGTGGGCCGAAGGGATTCCAGGAGCGCGTCGAACACCTGCTCGGTGGACAGGATCGCCGCCCCCCGTTCCCGGTCGAAGACCACATCGCCCCCTGTCAGGGGGATGAGGCCGACCTCCCAGGCCCGCTGGAAGGCCCGGGCTTCGAAAGCCACCGGACGCCCTCCGGCCGCCTCCGCGACGGCGGAGGGCGGGATGCTGAGGGTCGGCAAGCCGGCTTCATGGAAGGCCCGACGGACCTGCATGTGGAGCTCGGCGGCTGCGAGGGCCACCTCGGCGAACCCCCACCAGTCCTCCGGCCGGGAGATCCCCTCGTGGATACGGGTGCGGGCGGCTGCGGCGTGGCCGAAGGACCCGCTGCCGTGGCCCACCAGGATCCGCAACTCCGGGCGTTCCGTCAGCGCTTCGCGGATCTCCTTCGCCAGCCGGCGGATCACCCGGAGGCGAGCCCGTCGCTCCCGGCGCTTATCCGTGATCAGCGAGCCGCCCAGCTTGATGAAAACCCGTTCGCCGGAATCCCGCATCGCCGTTCCCCTCCAGGATCCGACTGCCCACCCGGTGGGCCTACTCCAGCCGATGGAGGCGGCGGACGTTCGCGATGAGCCCTTCCACCGAAGGCTCATCGGCCCGAGGGGGCGGACCCAGGGGGTCCACCACCTCCTCATGGCCCAGCCAGAGGCGGAACGCGGCCAGCACCCCATACGCCAGGGCGTCCCGATGGTATCCGCCCTCCAGCACGAAGACGAGACGCCCCTGGCAGAGGACGTCCGCCAGCTCGGTGAGCCGCCGGGTCAGGGCCGCAAACCCGGAGACCGTCATGGTCAACCCTCCCAGGGGATCCCCCCAATGAGGATCGTAGCCGGCGGAGACCAGCAGGATCTCCGGCTCGAAGCGGCGGGCGGCTGGGGCGATCACCGCCTCGAAAATCCGTTCGAACCCCCGATCCCCCACGCCCATCGGCAGGGGGAGATTGATCGTGGCCCCCTCCCCGGGCCCCGCCCCGATCTCCCGCCAGTGCCCGGTCCCCGGATAGATCCCCCACTGATGGGTGGACAGATAGAGGACGGAGGGATCCGTATAGAAGATGGCCTGGGTGCCGTTGCCGTGGTGGAGATCGAAATCCACGATCATCACCCGGCGAGCCCCCAGCTCCTCCCGGGCGAAGCGAGCGCCCAGGGCGATGTTGTTGAAAATACAGAAGCCCTCGCCGTGATCGGGGAAGGCGTGATGGCCCGGAGGGCGGACCAGGGCGAAGGCCCGGCGGGCCCGGCCTTCCCAGACGGCGGCGACGGCGGTTTCGACGGCCCCGGCCGCCCGCAGAGCCGCCTCGAAGGAGCGCGGGGTCACATACGTTTCATCGCCCGGGAAATTCAGGCCGCCCCCGCCGCGTTCCGCCAGACGACGCACCCGCTCTACGTAGCTGGCCTGATGCACCCGGCTGAGCCGTTCCATGGGGATCGGCTCAACCGGAAGCGCCATCGTCTGGTCCAGAACGCCGTGGGCCCGCAGGACATCGAGGATCCGCTCCAGGCGATCGCGGCGCTCAATATGCTGGGGATCATCATGCTCCAGGAAGATCGGATCGAAGGCATAGGCCACCGTCATCGCGCCCTCCGGCATACGGGCTTCCCGAGTGGAGTTTAGCGGGGATCGAACGAAGAGGCCATTCTGGGAAAGAGGAAGATGGGAAGGCGCGACAGGTTTTGCTTCCCCCTGCGAGGTGGGGACGGTTGAGCTTCACATGTGGCAATGACCCCACCCGTGAAAGCGCCCTCCGAAAAGCGCCATCTCCGGGCGAGCAGATGCTCGGTTTTCAGGCCGTCCGGGATTCGCTCAGCGGGGAGGATCCCAATCGAGTTCCGGGTTTTGCGCGAGGAAGGCCAGAAGCTCCTCTCGATAGGGCATAGAGGGCTGCGCGCCGTAACGGGTGACGCTGAGGGCGCCCGCGGCATTCGCCCAGCGCAGGGCCTCGGCCACGGATCGCCCCTCCCACAGCGCCGCCGCCAGCGCCCCGTTGAAGGCGTCCCCCGCCGCCACCGTGTCCACCACGGGCACCCGATAGGCGGGCACCCAGCGCACTTCGTGGCGATCCGCATACACGCATCCTCGTTCCCCCAGCGTGATCACCACATGCGCACACCCTTTCCCCACCAGGATCCGGGCGGCCTCTTCGATCGCCCGGGTATCGTCCAGGGAGAACCCCACCAGCCCCTCCGCCTCCACCTCGTTCGGCGTCAGCCAGGTGCACCATGGGTAGATCTCTTCCGGCAGCGCCGTTGCCGGCGCAGGGTTCAGGATCACCGTCACCCCGGCCCGCGCCGCCCGCTCCGCCGCCTGCATCACTGCCTCCAGGGGCACCTCCAGCTGCAGCAGCAGCACCCGGGCTTCCGGCAGCCACTGCTCCAGCCGGGCCAGCTCCGTAGCCCCTACCCGGCCGTTCGCCCCCGGGATCACCACGATGGCGTTCTGCCCTCCCTCCTCCACCACGATCAACGCCGTCCCGGAGCTGGCTTCGGGATCGATGGTCACCCCCTCCACATCCACTCCGGCCTCCGCCAGCGCCTGCCGGAGCGCGGGGCCGAACACATCGTTCCCTACGCGGCCGATCATCCGGGTAGGGGCCTGCAGCCGCGCCGCCGCCACCGCCTGATTGGCTCCTTTCCCTCCGGGGGCGGTGAAAAACCGATGACCCCGCAGCGTCTCCCCCGGTCGGGGAAATCGTGGGGCCACGGCCACCAGATCCATATTGATGCTCCCCAGCACCAGGATGCTCATGAAGTTCCCCTCCGGCGAACGGGTGTGGAACGCGCAGGCCATGGGCCTGTCTTCAGCAGTCGATCCAGGCCCACCGCGAGGATAAAGACGAGGCCTTTAATGATCTGCTGATGATAGGAGGGAACCTCCAGCAGGTTCAGCCCGTTTCCGACCGTCCCCATCACCAGCGCCCCCACCAGGGTGCCGCTGACGCTGCCATAGCCTCCACTCAGGCTGGCGCCGCCCAGCACGGAAGCCGCGATGGCCTCCAGCTCCAGGCCGACGCCGACATTGGGCTGAGCCGACCAGAGACGGGCCGTCAGCAGGATCCCGCCCAGCCCGGCCAGAAGACCGCTCATCCCATATACAACCCCTTTCACCCGCTTCACCCGAACGCCAGATAGCCAGGCGAGATCCTCCCCGCCACCTACGGCATACAGATGCAGCCCCCATGGCATGCGATTCAACAGCAGGCTGATCCCCAGGGCCACCGTGCCCATCAGGAGGACCGGCATGGGGATCCCGAGCAAGTCCCCGGTGCCCAGGAAGGTGAACGCCTCCGGCAACCCCGAGATGGGATAACCCCTCGTATAGACCAGGGTCAACCCGCGGGCGATGGCCATAGTGGAGAGGGTGGCGATGAAGGGGACCAGCCGGCCGTAAACCACCAGCGCCCCATTCAGGAGACCGAGGGCCAGCCCGGCGACCAGCCCGGCGAGGATCGCCCCGCCGACCGGCCACCCGTTCCGAACCATCAATCCCGCCGTCAGCGCCCCGGTGAAAGCCACCACCGATCCAACCGATAGATCGATCCCTCCGCTGATAATCGTCAGGGTCATGCCCAGCGCGACCACCGCCAGGATGGAGGACTGAAGGGCTACGTTCAGCAAATTCGATGGAGTGAGAAACCGGGGAGTCATCAAGGTCAGGATCATCCAGAGCGCCAGCAAAACCAGCACGCCGCTCCATCGCCCGAGGATATCACGCAGCCTGCGCATGCATCCCTCCCATCGCCAGCGCCAGCACCCGATCCGCTGTGGCCTCCTCTCGTTTCAACTCTCCCACGATCCGCCCCTCTCGCATTACCAGGATCCGATCGCTGATGCCGAGGATCTCAGGGAGCTCCGAAGAGATCATCAGGATCGCCTTTCCCTCCCGGGCCAGGCGATCCATCAACGCGTGGATCTCGGCTTTGGCTCCCACATCGATCCCCCGTGTGGGCTCGTCCATGATCAGGATCCGGGGTTGCAGGAGAAGCCAGCGCGCGATCACCGCTTTCTGTTGGTTCCCGCCGGACAGATAGCGCACGGGCACGCCGGGGCGTGGCGGCCGGATATCCAGGTAGCGGATGTAGGGCTGGCTCACGGCATCCAGCTGTCGCCTGGAAAGCAGGCCCAGGGGGGCAATGCGGGGCAGAGCGGCGATGGCGATATTCGATCGCAAAGCCATGCTCAGGAACAGGGCCTGGGCCTTGCGATCCTCCGGGATGAACGCCAGCCCCAGCCGGATCGCCTCCAGAGGGGAGCGGATGCGAACCACCTTCCCTTCGATCCGGATCTCCCCGCGGTCCACCGGGTCCAGGCCGAAGATGGCGCGCGCCACCTCGGTTCGGCCGGCCCCGACCAGCCCAGCCAGGCCTACGATCTCCCCCCGATGGACCTCGAACGAGACTTCATAGAACACGCCCACGCGGGTGAGACCCCGGACCTCCAGGATCGCCTCCGCGCCCGGGGTGGCGGTTTTCATGAACATCTCGCCCATCTCCCGACCCACCATCATTCGAACCACCGCCGCGGGCGTAACCTCGGCAATGGGGAAGGTCCCAATGGGACGGCCATCCCGCAAGATCGTGATCCGATCTGCAATCTGGAACACCTCTTCCAGGCGATGGGAGATGAAGAGGACAGCCACCCCGCGCGCTTTCAGATCTCGCAACAGTCCGAACAGGCGATGGATCTCCCGATCGCTCAGCGCCGAGGTCGGCTCATCCATAATCAACAGGCGAGCCTTTTCGGAAAGCGCGCGGGCGATCTCCAACATCTGGCGCTGGGCGAAGGGCAGGCTCCCCACCGGGGCTTGAGGGTCCAGATCCAGTCCCAGCTCCCGCAGGATCTGGCGGGCCTGCTGCTCCATCGCCCGTCGATCCAGGCCTCCCCACGGGGTTCGGGGTTCCCGGCCCAGGAGCAAGTTCTGGGCCACCGTCAGGTTCGGGAGCAGGCTGAGCTCCTGATGGATCACTGCAATCCCCAGCTGACGGGCGTGTCGGGGATCCGCGATCTCCACCGGCTGCCCCTCCCAGAAGATCCGCCCGGTATCCCGAGGGATGGCCCCTGCCAGGATCCGGATGAGCGTGCTTTTCCCGGCCCCGTTTTCCCCTACCAGACCATGGATTTCCCCCGGGAAAATCTCCAGGGTGACTCGATCGAGCGCCTGCACGCCCGGGAAAGCTTTGGAGATCCCTTCCGCCCGGAGCAAGGGCTCTCCCATCTCGATCTCCCTCTCAGGGGTATTCCCCGGTTATCTGATCGCCAACGGACAGGAGCTCCGCCGCTGGGCTTCTGGGGCCTGGGGGCGCCTTCGGAGCCCCCAGGCCCCACCACGCATCGGGGAGAGGCCATCCGCCTCCCTGAACGGGAGCCCAACGGCACAGGTCCTGACGGAGAAGGCAAGGGGTTGAGGGGCCACACCTCCACCCCAAAACCCGATGAACGGGGAAACCGGGAACCAAAAGGGGAGCGCTGAGGAAGCGCTCCCCTTACGATCGGTTACTTCACCGTCTCCTTGGTCACCAGGGAAAGCGGGACCGGGATGAACTTCTCCACTTTCTCCCCCCGCAGATACTTGACGGCCATCTCCACGGCGAGGCGGCCCATCTCCGCTGGCTGCTGGGCCACGGTGGCCGCCAACTTGCCTTCCTTCACCGCCTTCACCGCATCGTCGATCGCGTCGAAGCCCACAAAGATGATCCCGGTACGCCCGGCGGCCTCCGCTGCCTGGATCGCCCCAAGCACCATCTCGTCATTGTGGGCGAAGACGCCATCGATCTGCGGCTGGGCCTGGAGGATGTTCTCAAACACCTGCAGGCCCTTCGCGCGATTGAAATCCGCGGGCTGGCGGGCGATCACCTCGAGGCCCGGGCATTTCTCCTTCAGGTATTCGTTGAACCCCTTGCCCCGATCCCGGGCCGCCGAAGTGCCGGGGATGCCCTCCAGTTCCACCACCTTGCCCTTGCCCTTCAGGGCCTTGCAAAGGAACTCCGCTGCCATCCGCCCGCCGGCGACGTTGTCGGAGGCGATGTGGGAGACGATCTCCCCACCCTCCGCCGCGCGGTCCACAGTGAAGACGGGGATCCCCGCCTGGTTGGCCTTCTGGATGCTGGGCACCACCGCTTTGGTGTCGGTGGGGTTGATCAGCAGCGCGGAGACCTTCTTCTGGATCAGGTCTTCAATGTTGGCGGCTTCCTTCGCGGGGTCATCCTGGGCGTCGACCACGATCAACCGCACGCCATACTGAGCAGCGGCCTTCTCCGCCCCCTCCTTCAGCGTGACGAAGAAAGGATTGTTGAGCGTGGAGAGGGAAAGGCCCAGAACGATCTCCCGAGGCTGGGCAGCCGCGGGCGTGGCCGTCGCCCTTGGCGCTGCCGGCGTGGCGGGCGCGCACGCGCCGGCGATCAGAACCGGAATTATCAACAGAGGCCAGAAGGAACGGATACGCATCGCTTCTCCTCCCTTTGTGAAGTTTGGACCTGCGCAAGGAAGCTCCAAGCGGGAAGGCCAGATGTCCCCTCCCTGATTTCTCCTCTTTAACAGGAGGAGGGAAAGCCCTGTATCTATTCCCGCCGCAGCGCCCGGTGAAGCAGCAGCGCCGCGGCGATCACGCCCCCTTTGAATACCTGCTCATAAAAGGACGGGATGTTCAGCAGATTGATCCCGTTGTTGAGCACCCCGATGATCAGCGCGCCGATCAGCGTGCCCCCCAACCATCCCTCTCCACCGGTCAGGCGTGTCCCGCCGATGACCACCGCCGCGATGGCATCAAACTCGTAGCCGATCCCCAGGGTCGGCGGGGCAGAATCCAGACGGCCGATCAGAACCAGCCCGGCCAGAGCGGCCAGGAGCCCGCTCAGGCCGTAGGTGAGCACCAGATGCCGCCGGAGCGGGATTCCGGCTGCCTGCGCCGCAGCGGGGTTGTTCCCGATAGCCAGCAGGTGCTCCCCGAAAACCGTGTAGCTCAACAGACATCCTCCCAACCCAAACACCAGTGCCATCACGAGAACGGGCAGGGGCAGCGGCCCTATCCATCCTGCCCCCAGCCATCGAAAAGACTCCGGGAAGCCCGTGATCGGCCGCCCCTGGGTGTAGCTGAGGGCCAGCCCCCGGGCGACCGTCATCATCCCCAGCGTGGCGATGAAGGGCGGGATCCGCAAATAGGCCACGGCGGTCCCGTTCAGCATACCCAGCAGAGATCCCAGGATCAGCGCGCTGACCATCGCCAGCGCCGGCGACTGACCTGCTGTCACCAGGCTGGCCGCCACCACCCCCGTAAACGCCAGGACCGAGCCCACGGAAAGATCGATCCCCCCGGTGAGGATCACCAGTGTCATCCCCACCGCGATGATGCCGTTGATAGAGGCCTGACGGACTACATTGATCAGGTTGCTTGGCGTCAGAAAACGCGGGGAGAGCACGCTCAGCACCAGGCAGAGCATCACCAGCGTCAGAACCAGCCCCAGCCGTGTCCAGCGCTCCCGAGCCTCCAACGCCCCCAGACCCGACATAAGCTTCGCGGGTTGTTCCAGCCTCCTCATCCGCCCCGCCGAAGGGTGATCCATCCCTGCCCGCCTCAAAGAGAAAATGCCTGGGAAAGCCGTCGAAAAAAACACAAGGTCATTAAAAGATCACACCAGATACCAGGATCACATTGGCATAAGGGGTGCATTCGCCGGTCCGGACCACCGCGCGGGCAGTCGCCGTCATCGCCTTGAAGGTCTCATGGGGCACGTGCTCCAGGGGGATCGAGGCCAGCCGCTCCCGTAAGGCGGCATACAACGTGGGGCTGCGGTCCATCATCTCAACGGCCATAATCGCCTTCTCTACGTGAAGTTCCTCCAGGACCGCATCGAGGACATCCAGAAAGGGGGGGAGCCCCGGACGAACCGCCAGGTCAATCCGCTGGACCGCTGGAGGGATCGGCAGCCCCGCGTCGGCGATAACCAGCAGATCCCCATGCCCCATCTGAGCCACCACCTGGCTCAAAGGAGCGTTGAGCAACCCACGTTTTTTCATCGAGAACCTCCCGGCTCAGGTGGAATGCCGAACGACCATGCGAACCGGCAGCAGATAACGGGCCGGCGGGCGTCCCCCCGCCTGGATCCGGCGAAGGAGGAGCTCCCCCGCCAGCCGGCCCATCTCATAGGTGGGCTGGGCCACCGTGGTCAGGGGTGGGATGACATAGGCCGCCAGGGCGATATCATCGAAGCCGACCAGAGCGATATCCTGAGGGATCCGCAGGCCTGCCTCGCCAATCGCCCGCATCGCCCCGATCGCCATCAGATCGTTGCAGGCGAAAATCGCCGTCGGGCGGATCGCAGGAGGGAGGCTTAAGAAAAAGCGCGCCGCGTGATATCCGCTTTCCGCTCGAAAATCCCCCCGACGAATCCAGATCTCCAGGGGCTCGATCCCCGCTTCCTCCATGGCCTTTTGATAGCCGCGCACCCGATCGGCGCTCGGCGTGAGATCCGAAGGGCCCGTGATGCATGCAATCCGCCGATGGCCTCGAT
>NZ_DAOUCJ010000079.1 GCF_034432235.1 Thermoflexus sp.
CTCGCCGGACCAACCCCAAGCAATATGACGGATTGCGCGGTCCGGGACGCTGGAACTTCGATACGACGCTGTCGAAAAGCTTCCGGCTCACCGAACGGTTCAAGCTGGAATTCCGGATGGAAGCTTATAATCTGACGAACAGCATCATGTGGAGCAATCCGTCCACCTCGGTGACCAGTTCGCTGTTCGGCCGAATTACGTCCCAGGCCAACCGCGGCCGGGAACTGCAATACGCGGCAAGAATCCATTTCTGACGGCTGTTTGCGAATTTGCGACGGCACGCACCAGCGACATTGTCGCGCCGGCCAAGCTGGGTGAGAATTGATTCAAAACAGCAAAAGCCCCGGGCAACTACCGGGGCTTTTTTGTTAATCGGGCAACGTCCTACTCTCCCACACACTCGCGCATGCAGTACCATCGGGGCTGAGGGGCTTAACTGCCGTGTTCGGGATGGGAACGGGTGGGACCCCCTCGCTGTGGTCACCCAAAATTCGTTGAGTTGAATTCTGGATATTGACGGGTAAATGACAAGATCAAGAGTTGGCTTGATGTACGGAGAAAATCTTATGGTCAAGCCGAACGGGCTATTAGTACCAGTAAGCTGAGTACATTGCTGCACTTACACATCTGGCCTATCAACCTGGTCGTCTTCCAGGGCCCTTGTTACCTTACGGTTGGGAGATCTCATCTTGAGGCAGGCTTCGCACTTATATGCATTCAGCGCTTATCCTAACCGAACTTCGCTACCCAGCTGTGCCACTGGCGTGACAACTGGAACACAAGAGGTTCGTCCATCCCGGTCCTCTCGTACTAAGGACAGGCCCCCTCAAATCTCCTACGCCCACCACAGATAGGGACCGAACTGTCTCGCGACGTTCTGAACCCAGCTCACGTACCGCTTTAATAGGCGAACAGCCTAACCCTTGGGAGCTTCTCCACCCCCAGGATGCGATGAGCCGACATCGAGGTGCCAAACCGGAGCGTCGATGTGGACTCTTGGCTCCGATCAGCCTGTTATCCCCGGCGTACCTTTTATCCGTTGAGCGATGGCCCTTCCATACAGAACCACCGGATCACTATGCCCTGCTTTCGCACCTGCTTGACTTGTAGGTCTCGCAGTCAGCCTGGTTTATGCCATTGCACTCGACGAAGGATTTCCAAACCTCCTGAACCAAGCTTTGGGCGCCTCCGTTACCGTTTAGGAGGCGACCGCCCCAGTCAAACTACCCGCCTACCAATGTCCCTGCCCCGGATCACGGGGCTAGGTTAGAATCACAGAACGATCAGGGTGGTATCTCAACGGCGGCTCCACCGAGCCCGAGAGCCCGGCTTCAAAGCCTCCCACCTATGCTGCGCAGACCGCCCCATAATTCATTGATAGGGTGCAGTAAAGGTGCACGGGGTCTTTCCGTCTAGTGGCGGGCACCCGGCGTCTTCACCGGGACCACAAGTTCGCCGGGCGGGTTGTTACGACAGTCGCAGGATCGTTACGCCATTCGTGCAGGTCGGAACTTACCCGACAAGGAATCTCGCTACCTTAGGACCGTTATAGTTACGGCCGCCGTTCACCGGGGCTTCAGTTCAGGGCTACACCGGCCGAAGCCGGGTCACCCCTCCCCTTAACCTTCCGGCACTGGGCAGGCGTCGGCCCCTATACATCCCCTTACGGGTTAGCAGAGACCTGTGGTTTAGGTAACCAGTCGCCAGGGCCTGTTCACTGCGGCCTCCTCGGGCTCGGCCCGAAGGCCTCACCCTACGCGAGGCACCCCTTCTCCCGAAGTTACGGGGCCAGTTTGCCGAGTTCCCTGAGGAGGGTTCTCCCGTCCGCCTTGGCGCGCTTACGCCAGCCTACCGGTGTCGGTTTGCGGTACGGGCACCCGGGCTTCAACGCTTAGAGGCTTTTCTCGGCAGTGTGGGCTCGACCACTTCCGCCGGGTTTCCCCGGCTCGCCATCATCCCTCAGGCTCCGGCGGCGGATTTGCCTACCGCCCTCATCGCCCTAAGGACTTGGCACCGGCACAGCCAGCGGCCGGCTGGCCTACCCTCCTGCGTCCCCCCTTCGCTCCACCCGGGTGGGGCCGGAATATTAACCGGCTGTCCATCGGCTACGCCTTTCGGCCTCGCCTTAGGTCCCGCCTAACCCGACGCGGATCGACCTTGCGTCGGAAACCTTAGGCCTTCGGCGGACGCGGTTCTCACGCGTCTTCCGCTACTCGTGCCGGCATTCTCACTTCCGCACGCTCCACGCGTCCTCACGGTCGCGCTTCCACGCGTGCGGAACGCTCCCCTACCGCTCCCGCGCCTCATCGACACGGGAACCCGCTGCTTCGGCGCCGGGCTTAAGCCCCGTTACATTTTCGGCGCAGGGCCGCTCGACCAGTGAGCTGTTACGCACTCTTTAAAGGATGGCTGCTTCTAAGCCAACCTCCTGGCTGTCATAGCAGCCCCACATCCTTTCCCACTGAGCCCGGACTTGGGGGCCTTAGCAGGCGGTCTGGGTTGTTCCCCTCTCGACCATGGAGGTTATCCCCCACGGTCCGACTCCCACGCTGCACGTGGCGGCATTCGGAGTTTGACAGGGTTCGGTAGCATAACGCCCCTAGCCCTACCAGTGCTCTACCTCCGCCACGGACCGCGTGAGGCTAGCCCTAAAGCTATTTCGGGGAGAACGAGCTATCTCCGGGTTCGATTGGCATATCACCCCTACCCACAGCTCATCCCACACCTTTGCACTGGTGATGGGTTCGGGCCTCCACGGGGGATTAGCCCCGCTTCACCCTGGCCATGGGTAGCTCACCCGGTTTCGCGTCTACTCCCGGCGACGGAACGCCCTGTTCGGACTCGCTTTCGCTCCGGCTCCGGGTGTGACCCCCTTAGCCTTCGCCACCGAGAGTAACTCGCCGGCTCATTCTCCAAAAGGCACGCCCTCAGGCATTGCCCCCGAAGGGGCCATAGCCCTCGGACCGCTTGTAGGCATGCGGTTTCAGGTTCTATTTCACTCCCCTCACCGGGGTTCTTTTCACCTTTCCCTCACGGTACTGGTGCGCTATCGGTCGCCAGGGGTATTTAGCCTTGGAGGGTGGTCCCCCCTGCTTCCCACGACCTTCCCCGTGGGCCGTGGTACTCGGGATCCCATCCCCGGGAGGCCTTCGACCTTTCGCCTACGGGGCTATCACCCTCTATGGCGGGCCTTTCCAGACCGCTTCGGCTAGGCCAAGGCTTGGTAACTCCCTGAGGCGTCCGAGGCCGCCCCCGGATGGGTCCCACGACCCCCACAGGGCAACGCCCTCGGGCTTGGACACCCTGTGGGTTTAGGCTCTTCCCCGTTCGCTCGCCACTACTTGGGGAATCTCGGTTGATTTCTTTTCCTGGGGGTACTAAGATGTTTCAGTTCCCCCCGTGCCCCTCCGCGGCCTATGGATTCAGCCGCGGATGCCTGGGGTTCACCCCAGGCGGGTTTCCCCATTCGGGCACCCCCGGGTCATAACGCCCGCACACGGCTCCCCGAGGCTTTTCGCAGTGTGCCGCGCCCTTCATCGGCCCCTGGCGCCAAGGCATCCACCGCATGCCCTTACTCGCTTACACGTGACGCGGAGAACCCGTTTCCCGAGCTGCCCGCGTTGCCTTCGTCATCTCACGCTCTGTTCGGTTGTTAAGGTGCATCCCGGGCGGAATCCCACCCGGTCCCCTTGACGAGCCATTCCTCCTCTCCGGCCCGCCAGCGGATGGCCGCTGGCTCCCGCCTCCGGACTCCCCGCCCGGCTTCGGGCGTCAGCCTCCATCCCGCGGGTTTTTATTATAACGGAGCCCTTTTCCTATGTCAAGGAATGGTGGAGATGACGGGACTCGAACCCGTGACCTCCTCCGTGCAAAGGAGGCGCTCTCCCATCTGAGCTACATCCCCACCCCAGGTGGGCCTGCCTGGACTCGAACCAGGGACCCCTCCCTTATCAGGGGAGTGCTCTGACCGCCTGAGCTACAGGCCCACATCTCCTGCGGCGCATATGATTTTATACGCCGAAGGCTGTCTCTGTCAAGATGCCCACCGGGGTGCGCAGGGCTTTAGGGCTTTTTGAACAGACAGGAGGAGGGAGAAGGTGGGGGGACACCCCCCGCAGCCCCCCGGCAGGGGGCAAAAGCCCCCTGCACCGCCCCGCGGGGTGCGGCCTGCCGCCCGGCATGGCCGGCCCTCATTGGATTCATGAGGACGAACCCCCCTCCGGGATCTTCAAAGCCCCAGAATGTGTGGGCCTGCCGTTTTGAATGAGGCAGGGGCTCAATCATGGAACGTGAAAGCATGGACCTCCCAGACTTCGTCCGATCCGGTGGATCGCGCGCGAAGCTCGAGGGAAAACCCCAGCCTCTCGCCGCTCGCCACCGTCAGGGTGCCTCCCAGCTCTGCGCGTTTGATCCCGTTCTCGGTCTTCACGCTCCAGCGGGAGAACGACCACGAGGCCGGCCGGCGCTCGCCTCCATCCTGCTGGGCCAGCTCCTCAGGCCTGCCCAGCTCCCTCTGGAACGACGTCGTGCACCGGGCATAGGCGGCCTCCCATTGTCCATCCCGGAGGGCGGAGAGGAACCCCTCCGCCGCCTCCTGAGCCGGCCGGGCCTCGGCCATCACCAGACCGCCCAAGCCGATCATGCCCAGCGCCGTGGCTCCCAGGCCGCTGACGAGGCAGAACCTACACAAGCATAGGGGAAGCACCAGAAGTCCCCCGATCAGGGCCCACGGCTTCCACGAAGGGGAAGATGCGCCCGACGTCGTCATCGCCATCCCCGGATTCGGGAATGGAACCATTTAGAAGTTATGTTGTGACTGTGAACACGATGGGAACACCCGCCTTTGCTGGAGAGCACCCGTCGTCCTGAAGCGGGGAAGATCTGCGGTGAGGCCAGACTCCCCGCTCTCCAGCTCGGTGGAATCCCCAGCGTGGACTTGTGATCCGGGCGATTCCAGGCATAGATTCAGATAGGGCGCGCGGCTGGCCTGGATCGAGAAACCGAGCGGCCTCGACCCCCGGCCACGGAAGGGAGGTGGGGGGTGGGCCATCTTCCAAAGCCCCATGGGGAGGCCGCTGCGCTGTCTCCGTCATCCACCTGGAAAGGACGGGTTGCCGTTGAGCGATCGTTCCCACAGTTCGACGCTGTCTTCGATTCCATGGCCACATTACCTGAAAGCCCGCGGCATCCGGCCTCGCAAGGGACTCGGGCAGCATTTCCTGATCGATGAGCGGATCCTGGCCCGGATCGCGGAGGCGGCCGGGCTGGAGCCCGGGGAATGGGCGCTGGAGATCGGGGCAGGCCCGGGCACCCTCACCCGCCACCTGGCTCTGCGGGCCGACCATGTGGTGGCTGTGGAGATCGACGAACAGTTCATGCCGTTGCTCCGCGAGGTTCTGGCCCCCTTCCCCCATGTCACGATCGTTCGCGGGGATATCCTGAGGCTCGATCCCGCCGCCCTGGTTCATGGCCATCCGTATCGCGCGATCGGCAACATCCCCTACTCCATCACTTCACCCATCCTCCGCCATCTGATGGAGGCTCCGCTCAAGCCCCGCCGGATCGTCCTCACGGTTCAGCTGGAGGTGGCCCGGCGGATCACGGCCAGGCCGGGGGAGATGAGCCTGCTGGCGGTGAGCGTGCAGGTCTACGGTCGTCCTCAGGTGGTGGATCGGATTAAAGCGGGCGCCTTCTGGCCCCGGCCGGAGGTCGATTCCGCGGTGGTGGTCATCGAGCCCTACGAGCAACCTGCTGTGGACCTGGGGGACCCTGACTGGTTCTTCGAGGTGGTGCGGGCAGGGTTCAGCCAGCGGCGCAAGCAGCTGCACAACGCCCTGAGCCACAACCTGGGGATCCCGGGCGATCTCGTCCGGAGGGCACTGGCGGAAGCGGGGATCGATCCCGCTCGACGGGCGGAGACCCTATCGCTGGAGGAATGGGCGAGGCTCAGCGCAGCGCTTCGCACGCTCAGGGCTCCGCCACCGACCGACGGGGAGGATCACCCCGCCGCTCTCAATCCCTGAAAACCACCAGGCGGATACAGGCAATGTATAACGGCATGTCGGGGAGCAAAGGCAAAAAAAGCGTAGAGCGTATGGAAAAGATGTCTCCAAGATGTCTCCGGTGAGGGATGCCTGTGGGGGCGGACCATGAACTACGAGGCGTTTGCGGAATTCTACGATCGCTTCTTCGGGGATTTCCTGGAGGATCTCCCCTTTTATCAGGGTTATGCGGAGCGCGCAGGATCGCCGCTGCTGGAGGTGGGATGCGGCACCGGCCGGTTAACCATCCCCCTGGCGGCGGCCGGGTTCCGGGTGGTTGGCCTGGACGCCTCGGCCGCGATGCTGGCCCGGGCCCGGGCTCGTGCGGAACGCGCGGGGGTGGCCGATCGCATCACCTGGATCCAGGGGGATGCGACGCAGGAGATCCCCCCGGGGCCTCACCCGATGGCCTTCATCCCCCTGAACACGTTTCTGCACTTCGACTCCCTGGAGGCCCAGCGGGCGGTTCTTCAGCGTCTGCATGGGGCGCTGGAGCCCGGAGGGCTCCTCTTGCTGGATTGCCTGAATCCCGATGCCGCCCTGCTGGAGGAAAACGGTCAGCTTTACGCGCGCAGCTGGCACGAGGATCCGGAGACCGGAACCCTTCTGCTCTGGCTGGAGGCGCGGCGGGTGGATGCCGCCGCCCAGCGCCTGGAACTCCTCATCCTAATGGAGGAACGCCGCGCGGATGGAACATGGCGCCGTTGGGCGTTCCCGAGCCGGATGCGCTTCCTGTGGCCGGGGGAGCTCCGACTGTTGCTGGAAAGCTGCGGCTTCGCCCTGGAGGAGATGTTCGGCACCTACGAGCTGGCCCCCTATCAGGAGGATAGCCCTCAGATGCTGATCGTCGCCCGCCGGATTCCATGAGCCCCACCCGGATACCGGATCCGCTCCCCCCAGGCCCGAAGTGGCTATAGGGTCCAGTAAAGACAGACAGGCGCGGAAGGCATCTCGTCCATCCGGTTTCCCACCGGTCTGGAGCGAAGCGCGATCCTCCCATTCCATCCCCTCACCCGCGCTATAATTCCTCTGATAAACCCTTCGGGAAGCTGGGCCTCCGGGATGGGGCCAGGCGCCACAGGCCCGGTGGGCCCGGCTCCGCTGGCGAAATCTCTATCCTTGAGGTGCGCCATGAGCGATCCCCGTCTGGAGAAGTGGGCGCAGGTGCTGGTGGACTATGCGACGGAGGTGAAGACCGGGGATAAGGTGGCCATCCGGGGCACCCCGGCCGCCGCTCCCCTCCTGCTCACCATCTACCGCCGGGTGCTCGAGAAGGGCGGGCATCCCCATCTGCTGGTCTCCCTGCCCGGGGCAACGGAGATCTTCTACCGGGTGGCGGAGGAGCCCCAATTAACGTTCGTTTCACCGATCGATCGCCTGGTCATTGAGACCTTCGACGCGCTGATCAGCGTGCTGAGCGAAACCAACACCCGCTCTCTGAGCAATGTGGATCCCGCCAAGCAGGCCAAATTCTCCGCGGCACGGCGGGACCTCACGCGCACGTATATGGAACGGGCCGCTCGGGGGGAATTGCGCTGGGTTGTCACCCTGTATCCCACCGAGGCGTATGCCCAGGAGGCCGAGATGAGCCTCCAGGAGTTCGAGGAATTCGTGTATGAGGCGGGATGGTTGAACGACGAAGACCCGGTGGCCCGCTGGCGGGAGCAGGCGGCTTTTCAGGAACGGCTGGTGGAATGGTTGAAAGGGCGCCGGCGGATCCACATCCGCGGCCCGCATGCGGATCTGGTGCTTGGGATCGAGGGTCGGGTTTTCATCAGCGCCGACGGTCGCCACAACTTCCCAGATGGGGAGATCTTCACCGGACCGGAGGAGAGCGTCACCGAGGGCTGGGTGCGCTTCACCTACCCCGCCCTTTACAGCGGCCGGGAGGTCGATGGAGTGGAGCTGGTCTTTGAGGGCGGGAAGGTGGTGAAAGCCACGGCGAAGAAGAACGAGGCGTTTCTGCATCGGATGCTGGAGACCGATGAGGGCGCCCGGCGGCTGGGCGAGCTGGGCATCGGCACGAACTTCGCCATCCGCCGGTTCACCCGCAACATCCTCTTCGATGAGAAGCTGGGAGGGACTTTCCACCTGGCCCTGGGAGCTGCCTATCCCGAGACCGGCGGGGCAAATCAGTCCGCGATCCACTGGGATATGATCTGCGATCTGAAGGAGGGGGAGATCGTGGTCGACGGGGAAGTGCTCTACCGGGATGGACAGTTCTTGATCCGATAGCCCGGGGAGGCCCTGCGAATCTCCAGCTCAGGCTCTGGCGTAGAGGGCTATCCGGACTGCCCGAACTCGAGGGCAGGGACGCAACGCCAGGAATCCGTTAAGGGAAGCCTTCGCCTTCCCCGAATCCCCTGTTCGGCAGAGCTTCGTTGATCGGAGGGGATCCATGGAGATCGAGATCCGTGGGATTCGGGTGGATCCCCGTTTGCTGGAACCACGGCCGGTCCAGCGATGTGGCCCTGCTTACTGCCGGGGCCGCTGCTGCGCTTACGGCGTGTGGGTGCGGGTGGAGCAACGCGACGAGATCCTCCGCCATGCGGAGCTGGTCAAAAAGGTGTTGCCGCCGGATCGGCATGACGAGACCCGGTGGTTCGATGGCGAGCCGGAGTGGGATGACACGCCGCCGGCGGGTTACTGGGTGGGCACCACGGTCATCGAGAACCCGATTCATCCGGCCGGCCAGTCCTGTATTTTCCTGCTGGACGATGGACGCTGCGGCCTGCAGGCGGCCGCCATGGAGGCCGGTCTGCATCCCTGGGCCTTGAAGCCCCTTCACTGCGCCCTCTATCCGCTTACGTTATGGGAAGGCCAGCTGATCCTGGATGATGAGAACGAGCTCTACGCGGAGGCCTCCTGCCAGCAGCCTGCGGATGAGGCGCGGCCTCTGTTTATGGTCTTTGACCAGGAAGTGAAATGGGCGCTGGGGGAAGAGGGCTTCCAAACCCTCCTGGAGCTATACCGGATCCGCTATGGAGCGGAAGGATCTCCTGAGCCTTGAAGCCTATGATTACGAACTGCCTCCGGATCGGATCGCCCAGTCCCCGGTGGAGCCGCGGGACGCCGCGCGGTTGATGGTGGTGCACCGGGCGACGGGGCAAATCGAGCACCGGATCTTCCGGGAGATCGTCGACTACCTGCGCCCCGGGGATCTGCTGGTGTTCAACGACACGCGGGTGATCCCGGCGCGTCTGTTCGCGGTGAAGCCGACCGGAGGACGGGTGGAACTGCTGCTGGTACGACGGGTGGATCCGGAGCGATGGTGGGCAATGGTGCGGGGGCGTCATATCCGCCCCGGAACGCGCCTCCAGCTGCTCTCCGGCCCTCAGCCTGTGGATCTTTATGCGGAAGTGGAGGCCGAGGGCGAGGGGCCGCTCCGCCTGCTCCGCTTTTCCGCTCCCCCAGAGGGATGGCTGGAGCGGCTGGGGGTGATCCCTCTCCCACCCTATATCCGGCGGCCGCTCCATGATCCGGAGCGCTATCAGACCGTCTACGCTCGGGTCCCCGGCTCGGTCGCCGCGCCCACGGCGGGGCTGCATTTCACCCCGGAGCTCCTCGCCCGCCTGCGAGATCACGGTGTCCGCTTCGCCTTCGTCACGCTCCACATCAGCCTGGACACCTTCCGCCCGATTGAGGCTTCCGATGTGCGGGAACACAAGCTGCACCGGGAATGGTGCTCCCTGTCGGCGGACACCGCTGCGCTCATCAACCGGACACGGCTGGAAGGGGGCCGGATCATTGCGGTGGGCACCACCGTGGTGCGCGTTCTGGAGACCGCCGCCCGCTACGGGCTGGGATGTTCCCCGGAGGCCGTTTGCCCGTGGCAGATGGTGGGGCCTTTCGAAGGGGAAACGGATCTTTTCATCTACCCCGGCTTTGAATTCCGGGCGGTGGATGCCCTGATCACCAACTTCCATCTGCCGCGTTCCACGCTGCTGCTGCTAATAGCCGCCTTCATGGGCTATGAACGGATGCGGGAGGCCTATCGGGTGGCGATCGCGGAAGGCTATCGCTTCTATTCATTGGGGGACGCCATGCTGATCCTCTGATCTCCGCCTGGCAAAACCCGACACGATGCGCTGGCCGCCGCTGATTCCCGGGGTTTTTCTGCGTCGTTTGAACCGATTTGCCGTGGAAGTGCGCCTGGGGCGGCGACGGGTGCAGGCCCATCTCCCGAATTCCGGGCGCCTCCATGAACTCCTGGTCCCCGGCTACCCCATATGGGTGGCTCGACGGGAAGGCCAGCGACGAACCGGTTATGACCTCCAGGTGGTGGGCCTGCCGGATGGGACGCTGGTGTCCGCCGATGCCCGGGTGCCCAATCTCCTGTTCCGGGAGGCCTGGGAGCGGGGAGAGCTTCCGCCTTTCGGATCCTACACCGCCCTGGAGGCGGAGGTCCCCCTGGGGGAGGTCCGGGTGGATTTCCGTCTCTCAGGCCCCGGCGGCATCGCCTATCTGGAAGTGAAAAGCGTGACCCTGGTGGAAGACGGCGTCGGCCTGTTCCCGGACGCGCCAACGGCGCGAGGGCGCCGACATGTGGCCGCGCTGATGGGCGCGCGGGCGAACGGCGTTCCGACCTTTGTGCTCTTCATCGTGCAGCGGCCGGACGTGCGGGCGTTTCGGCCGCACGATCCCGCGGATCCGGATTTCGGGCGGATCCTGCGAGCCGCTACGGCCCACGGTGTTCAGGTCCTGGCTTATCGTTGCGCCGTCTCCCTGGAGGAGATCCGCCTGGCCGATCCCATCCCGGTGCTTCTGTAGCCGCCGGGCAACGATTCCCACGCTTCCCATGCCGCCCGGTGGCGTGAGAGGGGATGCCCGGGCCCGTTCTTCCATCCTGGAGGAAGACCCCCGTGACTGAGCCGTGCGCATCCGCACCTTCCGAGCGGTGGAAAGAAGCGAGGCCTTATCGGGTCCTCCATGTCTGGATGGATCGCTTCCGGTATCGCTGGTTCGGGATGCTGGAAGTAGAGGGGGAGGCCGGGCGGCTTCGCCTGCCGATGACGGGGACCGTGGCCCAGTGGTTTCAGCCCGGCGAGGAGGTCCGGGTGGCCCTGGAGGAGCAGGTGGATCCGCGGGCGCTCACCTTTGATGCCTACACGCTATGGCGCATCGTGGATGGAGAGGCTGTCCTGGTCTGGCCCTTCTACCAGGAACGGTTCACCCTGGAGCGCTCCTCCCCGCTCGCTCCGACACCCCTTTATCGCTACACCGTGCTCGCCCGGGAGGCCGGTCTGGAATCGGATTTCGAGGCGATCGTCGATCTGGAGCAGCATCACTACGCTTCAGAGGCGGAGATCCTGGCCCGCTGGTGGTGCCCGGAGGATCGGACATGGACGGAAGCCAACGCCCGGCCGCTCTGCCCGCGCTGCCGCCGCCCCATGCGTTTCGGCGACCTGAAAGACGCCACCCGCGCCTCCCGTTTCCTGGTGTTGCTCCTGGAGGATCGCGCCCCCTACGAGCCGCTCTACATCGGGTATGTGCGGATCGACCCGCCGATCCCGATGATGCACCGCCGCCTCCCGGATGGCACGATTCAACCCAACCTGCGGCAGGCGGTTTTCCCGGCCGATTGGTTCGAACCCTCGTTCTGGCCGGAGCGGCTGGAGGAAGCGCTGAAACGGGAGCGGCCGGATCTTTCCCCTTTTGACCTGTGGTGGGAATCCCAGGAGATCGCCCTGCGAACCTGTAACACCCGGGGGGCCCGCCTGGCCCGCGTGGTGGTCCATCCGGATTACCGGGCAGAGGGCCTGGGGCAACTGGCCCTGCGAGCAGCCATCGCCTGGATCCGGGAGCGACGCATCCCGGAGATGCGCCGGCCCAAGGTCGTTCTGGAGACCATCGCCCAGATGGCGCGCTACAACCCGTTCATGGAACGGGCCGGATTCCGTTACCTCGGGGACACCGCCTCCGGCCGTCCGGTGCTGGTGTATCCGCTGGCGGAGGAAGCGATCCCTTACCTGGAACGATTTTATGAAACCGATCCGGTCGCGCGCGTCCATCAGGGGAAGCTGTATCGCCCGGCTTTCCGATCCGTCGAGCCGCTGGCGGGGCCGATCCGCCTGCACCATGTCACCTACCGTTACGAAAACACGCTGAGCCTGAGCGGGATGGCCCCGCCGCTCCAGGAGATCCTCGAGGCCTTCGGAGTCCACGAGCGGACCATCCAGAAGATCGTCTTGAAGGACGTCTCGCTGACCATCCACCCACGGCAGATCGTGGCGCTGATCGGCGCTTCCGGGGCGGGGAAAACCACGCTGTTGCGCCTGCTTTACGGCGCCGCGACCGGGCGGCGGGATCCGCTGTATCGGGTGCAGTTCGGCCGCATCGAGATGCCGGAGAACGTGCAGGCCGCGGCCTATCTGCCGGGCGAGGTCGAGCCCGAGTTCAACGAGGAGACGATCCTGGAGGCGCTTTACCGCCTCACCGAGGATGAGGTGCTGGCGATCGAGGTCCTGAACGTCGCCGGGATCGCCGATGCGGTGCTTTATCGCGCGCGCTTCTCCGAGCTATCCACGGGGCAGAAGGAGCGCGCTCGCATCGCCTATCTCTTAGCCCGGCGGCCGAATCTCCTGCTGATCGATGAGTTCGCCGCCCACCTGGATCCCCAGATGGCGTTGCGGGTGGCCCGCAAGGTGGCCGCCCTCTGCCGCCAGCACGGCATCACCCTCATCGCCGCCACCCATCGCCCGGAGGTCATCCAGGGCCTGGAACCCGATCTCACCCTGATCACCGGTTACGGTCTGTTCCGGGTGTCCGCCCGGGGGAAATGAGCGGCGATCCGACCATGGTCCAGGGAAACGGCCTCCGGGCTCCCCCTACCGCTTCCGCGTTCTTTCCGCCAGCGCCTCCTCCAGCCGGATCCAGACCACCGGCCCGCGCGGGCGGTGAATCGGGATCGGCTCCGGGAAGCGCTGCGGGTCCGTGAGCACCCAGATGTAGAGGGGCCGGCCCCGCGCGTAGGTCTCCAGAAACTCCGGATCCGCCCGGTGCTGGGCGAACTTCCGCCGGAGCGCCTCCACCGGAACAGGGCCCCGGACCTCGGTGAGCACGGCGGTCCCGATCCATCCCCGATGGCTGACGATCCCAATGCGCCCCCGGATATGGGTGGGATACCGGCGGATCTCCCAGGTCTTCTCGCCGGAGACGATGTAGGTCGCGTAGGGCTCCTGCACGATCAAGCCCAGCTCCGGGCGCATCTCGATCCTCCTGGCATCCCTTCCCGCGGCTTTCGGGTATATTTTACGATAGTCAGGAATAGAAATGGCTCGGATCGGGGAGGCCAGGCATCGCCCTCTGGATCGAAGGAGGAGGGGAAGCCCCTCCCGGGGCAAGGGGATCGCCGAGGGCGCCCCGCCCGAACATCCTCAGGCGGATTCCTCCCGGAGATCACCGGGAAAAGGGGAAAGCATCCGACCGTTCAGGAGCTGGAGCGATGAACGTGCTGACGGTGGCTCAGATGCGCCAGGCCGAAGCGGCCGCGGATGCGGCCGGCCACACCTATGCGCGGATGATGGAGCGGGCCGGCCGCGCCGTGGCCTCTGAGATCATGCGACGGATGTCCGTTCAGGGCCGACGCATCCTGGTGCTGGTGGGCCCTGGAAACAACGGCGGCGATGGCCTGACCGCCGCCCGCTTCCTGAAGGAGGCCGGGGCGGAGGTGGCCTGCTATCTGCTGAAGCCCCGTGAGGAAACCGATCCGGTCTTCCAGGCGGCGAAGGCGGCCGGCTGCTTTATCGCCCAGGCAGCGGACGACCGCACGTGGCGAGTGCTGCGCCTCTGGGTCCGAAGCGCTGCGGTGATCATTGATGCCCTGCTGGGGACAGGGACCACGCGGCCTCTGGAAGGGGATCTCCTCCGCATGCTGCAGATCGTGCGGGCGGAAGTGAGCGATCGACGGCCGTGGCCGGCTTCGTTCTTCGCCCCGGGTTCCCCCCTGATCCCGGACGCATGGCCTCCGCGGACGCCGCCGGAGCCCTGGCTGGTGGCGGTGGACGGACCGACCGGGATGAACTACGACACCGGGGAGCTGGATCCCCATGCGTTCCACGCGGATCTCACGGTGACCTTCGCTCATCCGAAGGTCGGACATTTCCGGTTCCCGGCCGCCCATGCCGTCGGCGAGCTGGTGGTGGCCGATATCGGGATCGAGGCCAAGTGGGTGCCGGAAGGCGCTTTCGAAGTGATGGACGCGGCCACGGCCCGGGCGTGGTGTCCACCCCGTCCCTCGGACGCCCATAAAAACACGTTCGGGAAAGTGGCGGTGGTCGCCGGCTCCACCCCCTACCCCGGCGCGCCCTGGCTGGCCGCTCAGGCGGCGGCGCGGGTCGGCGCAGGCTGGGTGACCCTGGCCATCCCCCGCGCGATTTATCCCGTCCTGGCGGCGAAAACCACCGAGATCACCTACATCCTGCTGCCGGATGAGCTCGGCGTCCTGATCCCCGACGCCGTGGAGGTCCTGGCCCGGGCTGTCGAAGGCTACGCCGCGATGGTCCTGGGCCCAGGGCTGACCCAGGAGAAAGAGGCCATCGCCTTCGTGCATGGGATGTTCGGACTGGAGCGGGCCATCCGGCGGGGGCGCATCGGTTTTCATATTGAAGAAGAGGAAACGACAAAGCCGGCGGCACCTTCCTTTGCCTGGCCCCCGCTGATCGTGGACGCGGATGGATTGAACGCCCTCGCTCAGGCGAAAGACTGGGCGGCCCGCCTGCCCGGCCCGGCGATCCTCACCCCCCATCCCGGCGAGATGGCCCGGCTGACCGGGCTGGAGAAAGCGGCCATCGAGCAAGACCGCCTGGGGATCGCGCGACAGTTCGCACAGGCCTGGGGCCACGTGGTGGTGCTCAAAGGGGCATTCACGGTGGTGGCCGCCCCCGATGGACGGGCGCTGGTGATGCCCTTTGCGAATCCCGCTATGGCCACCGCGGGAACGGGGGATGTGCTCGCAGGGGCGATCGCGGGATTGCGGGCCCAGGGGATGGCGCCGTTTGAGGCCGCCGCGCTGGGCGCCTATCTCCACGGCCTCGCGGGGGAACGGGCGCGCCAGGAGATCGGGGCGGCCGGCGTGACCGCGGGGGATCTGGTCCCCCGGCTCCCCAGCGCCCTTCGCGCGCTGAGCGGAGCGGAATCGCGTTCCTTTTGAGAGAAGAGAGCCCTCGGGCTGCCACCGCGGTCGCCCGAACCGGTTCTCCGAGCCAGTGGAGAGGCGCTTCCCCGTGCAAAGGGATAGGGCTCACCCTCGAACGCCGGAGCTGGAGGGCCTGGACCCCCAGGCTCCGCCCCAATGGCGCTGGGTCCATCGCGCGGGTCCCGGGGCGCGACGCATCGGGATCTTATCCGCCTCTTTCAATCCGCCCACCCGAGCCCATCTCGCCCTGCTGGAGGCCGCCCGGGAAGCCTTCCAGCTGGAAGAAAACGTGCTCCTGCTCGCCATCACCCATGTGGAGAAGCCCCTCTCCGGGTTCCCGTTACCGGAGCGCCTGGCGATGTTACAGGCGATCGCCCGGGCGCGCCCAGGGTGGAGCGTGGCCCTCTGCAACCGCGCCCGGTTCTTCGAGAAAGCCCAGGCCCTGCGGGAGAACGTGGGAGAAGGGCCAGAGCTCTTCTTCGTCATGGGCGGCGACACGATGGTCCGCCTGTTCGATCCTCGCTATTACCCGGACATCCCGATGGAATCCGCCCTGGAGCCGTTCTTCCAGACCGCTCACCTGCTGGTCGCCCCCCGCCCGCCCTGGGATCGTCCCTCCCTGGAAGCCTTCCTGCAGGCGCCATCGCGGGCAGCCTATCGAGCCCGGATCGCTTTCCTGACCCTCGACCCGGCTTTCGCGACCCTTTCCTCCTCCGAGGTCCGCCAGCGGCTGGCGCGGGGAGAGCCGGTGGACACCCTGGTCCCCCCCGAGATCCTCCCCTGGCTGACCAGGCCAGGCGAGCAACCGGGGCCGGAACGCTTCATAGAATAATCCGAATCCCTGGACTTTTGTCCTATCAGGGCAAGCCGCCGGGCGGTGTAGGATCAACAGGACAGAACATTCTGACCCTTGAACCGTAAGGGGCGAGATGAAATACAGGGGGCAGGCCCTGGTGCTGATCGCGCTGGCGTTCGCGGCGCTCCTGGCGCTGCTGGCGCTGGCCATCGATGGGGGCAACGCCTACGCGCAGCGGCGGCGGGCCCAGAACGCCGCCGACGCCGCCGCCCTCGCCGGCACGCGACGGCTGTGGGAGATCCGGCGTCAGGGCGGGAGCGAGACGGATCTCCTGATCGCCATGCGGGAGGCGATCGACGCCCATGGTGTTTTCAACGTGGACGGCGCTCCCAATGCCTTCGAGGCGTTCTACGTGGACGAGAACGGCCAGGTCCTGGGACCTGTGGGCTCCGGGAGCATCCCGCCCGCCGCCCGGGGCGTTCAGGTCACCGTGATCAACCGGTTCGACGCCTTCTTCGCCGGCGTCTTCGGCTTCGATCCGATGGAGGTCCGGGCGATGGCGACGGCTCTCTATCGATCCGCCCCCGCCTGCGCCCATGCCCTCTTCGCGGAGAACGATCTGCGCGCCCAGTTCGCCCCTCTGAACATCAACGGCAGCGTCCACGCCGGGACAAGCCTCACCCTCCAGGGGGCAGGCACCATCGGCGGGGCGTGCGAGTATGGAACGACGGCGAACATCGGGCCCGCGGTTCAATGTGGGAACGGGCGGATCCAGGTTCCCTTCCAGCCCCTGCCTCCGCTCTATGCCCCGGAAGACTTCGCCCCCGGCGGCTCCCTGTGGAACGCCTATGGAGGAGATCGCTACTGTATCCGGCCCCAGGATCCGACCCGGCCGATCCAGCTCGATGCGCATCGAGGGGGAGCCGTGCCCCCAGTCCCCGGTCAGTGCATCACCGCCCAGCGGGTCCGTCTGCAGGATGGCCTGTATTACCTGGAGGGGGACGCGCAGCTTCTTCGCAGTCGGGGAGGAGGCCAAATCCGGGCGACGGTTACCCTGGCGGCCACCCGATCGCTGATCCTGGATGATTCCGATAATCCATATGTCCTCCAACCCGCCCTGAACGACCCTCAGCGGGGTGCCCCCTTGCTGGTCGCCGGCCAGGCGATCACCATCACCACCTCCGATTTCCAGTGGGTCGGCCTGATCCTGGCCCGCGGGGGGCCGGTGAAGCTTTCCGCAATTGGCCAGGCATGGTCCGATCGCGGCGCGGTTTACGGGAAGGCGCTGGATGGGAGGGGGGGATCTCTTCAACTCACTTTTGATCCCACCGTATGCCCGGCGGGCACCGCACAGGTGGAGCTCCTGCGATGATGAGCACCATGCTGATCGTGGGGATCGGGTTCAGCCTCATCGGCCTCCTGCTGGCCTGGATCCTGCTCGATCTGGAGGAAGAGCCGGAGGAGACGCCCTTCGGGAGTGCGGCGCCTAGGCACCGCATTCCACCGGCTCTTGAGGGGAACCCGGAGGAAGCGTTCCTCGCCTTCGCCTCGCAGGCATGGGGGCTGGAGACCGGGCCGGGCCCGCTGGAGGAACGCCTGCAGGCTGTCCGAACGTGGCTCCGGGAACGACGGACGGTGCTCCAGGGCCTCGAACGCCGGCTCCGGGACCTGGAGCGCGGGATCACGCGCGGGCTTCGCCGCCGGCTGGCCGAGGCCGATCTCCCCTGGCATCCCCTGGAGTGGATGGGGTTGACGGTGGGGCTGGCGGCGCTGGGCGCATGGATCGGGCTTCAGGTCTACCGTCTCCATGGCTTTGCCCTGCTGGGGGCGCTGGCAGGGGGCGCGCTCCCTTTTCTGTTCCTCCATCACCGCCGCGATGTCCGCCGTCGCCGCCTGGAGCTTCAGCTGGCCGATGCCCTCTTTCTCATCGCCGGCGTCCTGCGGGCAGGCGGAAGCATGGTTCGAGCGATCGAGGAGATCGCCGTGAAGCTCCCCTCCCCTATCGCCGACGAGTTCCGGCGGGTCCTGATCGAGGTCCGGCTGGGTTTCTCAATCACCGAGGCCCTGGAGCATATGCGGGAGCGGGTGCCCAGCGAGGACCTCTCGCTGGCCATCACGGCGATCCAGATCCACCAGCAGGTAGGGGGGAACCTTTCGGAGTTCCTGGAAAGGGTGGCCTCCCGGATCCGGGAGCGGGTCCACCTGCAGAACGAGATCCGGGTGATGACCGCCTCCTATCGGCTCAGCGCCCAGATCCTGGCGGTGCTTCCCCTGTTCCTGTGGCTGGTCCTCTTCCCGCTCAACCGACGCTATATGATGCGCTTCTTCACCAGCGGCCTCCCGGGTTATGCCATGCTCGGCCTGATCCTCCTCCTGGTGCTCCTGGGCCTCCTGGTGATCCGACGGATGATGCGGGTGAGCCTGTGAGTGCGGCGCCTAGGCACCGCATTCCACTCTTCCCCGGCGGGGAAAAGTTGACCGCCATCTCCAGCCTTCTATAATCCGGGGGAGGACAGACAGGGCCTGAGGAATCCAGACCCGGAGCGAGACCCTCCATGGCCTTTCCCATCGGATGGGAGGAACCGAGGAGTCCGTTCTGCCGCCTGCTGAAGGGCCGGCTGGACCTCTACCACGTGCCGTTCAGCGAGCGGTCCTCGCGCATGATGGTGTTCGCGGAGGACCTGCGCCCCGGGGTGCCGGGGTTGTTCATCAGGCTGGCGGAGCGCTGGGAGAAACAACAGGAGAAGTTCGGGGACTATCGCCACCGCCGGCCGATCGTGGAGCGCATGGTGTTCCTCGGCCCGGACGGCGAGCCGCTCCCCGCCTCCTTCGTCTCCTATCCCCACGCCGTGTTCTTCCACACCCCCCGCGGCACCATCGGGATGACCTTCAATGATCCGGAGGCCCTTTACATCGCCCTGCCTGCCGAGGCCATCGGGATCCAGTTCATCGCCCAGGCGGAGACCGCGCGGGCCGACCGCCGGGGAGGGGTCCTGCGGGGGGTGCGCAACCTGGCTTACACCACCAACGCCCGCCTGCGGCTCAACCAGATCGAATCGGCCGGCCCCGGGCTGTTCCGGGTGACCTTCCTCATCGAACCGACCCCCGATGCCGCGGTCCTGCTCAACATCACCCCGCGCCTCGGGTTCAACCGGTCCATCCACCCGGCCCTCCCTGTCTTTCTGGAGGCGGAGGCCCGCTGGCATGACTGGTTCGCCGCCGCCCCGCCCGTCCGGGAAGATCTGGCGCCCCAGTATTACTATGCCTGGTGGGTGATGCGGGCCGGATTGATCTCCCCGCGCTACTACATGACGCGTGAGGGGATGACCCCCAGCAAGATCCACTATGTGGGCGTGTGGCAGTGGGATGCGTGCTTCCACGCCCTGGCTTATCGCTACGTGGACCTGAAGCTGGCGGAAGACCAGATCCGCCTCGTTCTGGATCACCAGCGAGAAGATGGGATGGTGCCTGATGCCGTCCACGACGAAGGGCGGGTGACTCATCTTCCCGTCCCGGTGGACGCGGATGTCACCAAGCCTCCCATTACGGCCTGGGCCGCCTGGAAAATCTACGAGATGGGTGGAGATCGGGATTTCCTGGATGAGATCTACGAACCGCTGGTGCGATGGAACAACTGGTGGTTTGAGCGGAATGATGATGATCGGGACGGCCTGTGTCAGTATAACCATCCGTATTCCTCAGGATGGGATGACTCCCCGGTGTGGGACGAGGGGGTTCCGGTGGAGTCGCCGGATCTGAACACCTATCTGGTGATCCAGATGGAGCATCTGGCCCGCATCGCGGAGGTGATCGGGGAGCGGGAGGATGCAGCGCGGTGGCGGGCGGAGGCAGAGGCGCTGACCCGCCGGATGATCGAGGCCATGTGGGATGAAGAAGCCGGGCTGTTCTGGCCCCTGCGGGGAGAAACACCGGTCCGCATCAAGACCCCGCTGAGCCTTTACCCGCTGCTCACCGGCCGGCTCCCCCCCGCGATGGTGGAGCGCCTGATCGCACATCTGACGGATCCCCACGCCTTCTGGCCGCGCTATCCCATCCCCACGGTGGCCATGGACGATCCCCATTACGACCCAGAGCAGATGTGGCGCGGCCCCACCTGGCTGAACATCAACCGCCTGTTCATCGAGGGGCTGTTCCGATGCGGATACGCCGACCTGGCCCGGGAGCTGCGGCGTCGAACGCTGGAGCTGGCCCTGGGCCATCCGGATCTTTACGAGTATTATCATCCCGAAACCGGAGCCCGTCCGCCCCGGGCGGCTCCGATCTTCGGGTGGACCTCCGCTGTGTTCATCGAGCTGGCTATCGAGGCCAGCCGCGAAGAACAATAGATCCAGGGGGCTGGGGCCACCAAAGGTGGCCCCAGCCCCCCCTCGCTTCTCCCCTCGACGCAAGCCCGGCAGCCCGCCCCTTTCCCTTTTTTCTCGCCCTCTCCGCGCCGCGCCGTCGCCCGAGAAGAACCCCTTCCTCTAAGCCCAGGTCGGAGCCTCGAGATCAAGGCATCCACATGGTATAAAATCTTTAACTTATCGGATAGTTATAAAATTTCTCACTATTTATATCGCAACTTTTGATGCGATCCGGCCGGTATCTTGAATAGATAACTCGGCGATCGACGGGGTTCATATAGCAAGGGACAGGCTCTGCTCGTCTTCTAAGAGGGAAGGGTGTGGCGTTGTGCATTCAGGGGGTGCCCCTCCGGCCGAAGCCCTCGGATCCCCGAGCGATCGCCCGGACCATGCGGGCACAGCCGGTTGTTCGGGCCGAACAATCCCCAACCCTACCCAACCTTAAAAAGGAGGTAGACCATGAGGACCGCGTGGATGCGCGCCGGGATGGCCGTCGGTCTGGCGCTGCTGACGCTGGGGGTGTTGATTCTGGGCACGGCCATGGCCGCTGGTGGCAGCGGCTCCTCCGGCCTTGCCGCTGTGGTCTCGGGGTTCCCAGGAGGCCGCGAGATCGCCCCTCCGCGTGCGGATCCCTCGCAGGGCCAATCCGGCACCAGCATCGAGGCGAATAAAACCGCGGAGGGCTTCTGGACCCATGTGATCACCTACGACTGGTCTGTGGAAAAGACCGTGACGCCGGATGCCCTCACCCTGGCGAAGGGCGGATCAGGCGAGGTGCACTACACGATCACCGCCACCCGCCACGTGGCGGCCAAGGCGGAGATCGCCGGCGTGCGGGGCACCATCTGCGTCACTAACACCGGGGGCGTCGCCACAGCGGGGCTGACGATCATCGATGTGGTGGAGTTCAAGAAGCCGCCCGAGATCACCGACTGGACCCCGTTCATCACGGTGACCGTGGATGTGAGCGCGAAGCCTTCCCTGGGCCCCGGCGAGTCCCATTGTTATCCGTATGAAATCCCCTTCGAACCGCTCGCTGGCGTCACCCAGTATCGCAACCATGCCGTTGTCACCATCACCAATCACTCTGGGCATCTCGGCCAACCCTTCGGGCCGGAGCCCCAGGTCGCTTTCTCGTTGCCGGAACATCCCACCCTGGTGGAGGTGGACAAGTCCGCAACGGTGACGGATACGGAGCACTGTCCTGCCGGCTTCGCCTGTATGCCCAGCGAGACCGGACCGTGGGCGTTCTCCGATTCCGGCTCGATCTCCTTCCACAAGACCATCACCAATGAGAGCGTCTGTAACGCGACGGCGGAGCTCCACAACATCGCCACCCTCACCGAGTCCGACACCCATGAGACCCGAACCGCGGGGGCGGTGGTTCATCTGACGGCGCCGCCGTGCCCGGTCGGCTGCGTGCTCACCCAGGGCTTCTGGAAGACCCACCCGGATGCCTGGCCGGCGGGCCACTCCCCGAATGATCCCTTCTTCTCCAGTGGGAAGACCTGGATGCAGGTCCTCTGGACGGCCCCGCGGGGCGATGCTTACTACATCCTGGCCCATCAATACATCGCGGCGGTGTTGAATATGGCCAACGGCGCGACGCCGCCGGCAGAGGTGGCGGCCGTGATCCATGATGCGACTGCCTGGTTCAGCAGCCACGGCCCGGGCGTCCCGGCATCGTCGCCGGAGGGCCAGACCCTCATCGGCTGGTCGGAGATCCTGGCGGCTTTCAACGAGGGGAAGATGGGCGTCCCGCACTGTGAGAACGTGGAGGCCGGGCCGGCGATGCCGCCGAAGAAGGGCGGTGGGAAGCCGGAGACGCCGCCTGGCCTGGAGAAGCGGCCGGCGATGCCCCCCGGGTTGGAGAACCGCCCGGAGAACAAGCCCGGCCAGGAGCAACGCCCCACAACCCCGCCCGGACAGGAGAAACGGCCGGAGACTCCACCCGGCCAGGGGAAGGGCAAAGGGAAGTAACCGAAACCGAGGGAAACGGGATGGGGGCCGCCTCGGCGGCCCCCATCACCTTGTTCCCGTCAGCCACGCGGGGAGCTCCGCCACGGAGCTCAGGATGGCATCCGGCCGGATCGACCCCTCCAGATCGGCCGGTCGGAATTTGCCGGTCCGCACCAGGACGCCCCGCATCCCCACCGATTGCGCCCCGCCGACATCGACCTCGATATCGTCCCCCACCATCGCGGCCTGCTCCGGCGGCACATGGAGATCCTCGAGGATCAACCGGAAGAAGGCGGGATCCGGCTTCCCGAGGATCAGGGCCTTCTGTCCGGTCGCCTCCTCGAGGGCGGCGATGAAGGGCCCCACATCCAGCCGGAGCCCATCCGCCGCCCGATAATAGCGGGTTCGCCCCAGCCCGATGAGGGCCGCGCCCTCCTCCAGGATCAACCGGAACGCCCGGTTCAGCTGATCAAAGGTCCACGCGTCCCCCAGGTCGCCCACCACCACATAATCGGGCCGCTGCTCATCCTCCTGGACGCCTGCGAAGTCCTCCCGGGCGCCCTCAGGCACCAGCAGGAAGGCCCGGGCGCCCTGGGCCTTCAAGAAGCGACCGGCGGCCCATGGGGGGCTGTAGATCTCCTCCGGGAGAGCCGGGAAGCCCATGAGGGTCAACCGCTCGGCCAGGGCGCGGCGGCTGCGGGTTGTGGTATTGGTGACAAAGCGGACCGTCATCCCCCGGGTCCGGAGGGCCCGGACGGCTTCCACCGCGCCCGGGATCGGACCCTCTGCCGTGTAGAGGGTGCCATCCAGATCAAGAAGGACTGCCCGGATCTCCGGATGAGAAGAGGACATGGTCTGTTCACCCCTTTCTCGAGACCATGAAGGCCATCCCTCCCCCCTCTGGGGAGCTCCCCATCGGGTTTCGTCCCCAGGGGGAACCGGGCTGTGGCCCACCTGCTGATTACATAGAAGGGGCATATCGGCCTAAGCCGGTCGTCCTGCTTTTTCATTGATCCACCAGCAGGCCCTGCACAACCTGCGCATAGATCCGAACCCGCTTCCAGCGCATCGCCCGTTTGTGCCCCAGGGCCGCCTTCGATCCTTCCACCAGTATCTGCCACAGGTATTGTCCAATCAGAAACCATCGGAGGGCGGCCGCGGCGATCCGGCCGTGATGCTTCCGAAAGTAGCGGACTTTGCTTCGCTGGAAGGCCAGATGCTGCACCGCGGGCACCTGATCGCTGCTCCGCCCCCCATAGTGGATCACCTTCGCCCGGGGATAATAAAACACCCGCCAGCCCGCCGCCCGCATCCGCCGGCACCAGTCCAGCTCTTCCGCATACATAAAGAATCCCTCATCCATCGGCCCGACCCGCTCCACCGCCTCCCGACGAACCAGCATGGCCGCCCCCGTCACCCAGTCGACCTCCTGGATCTCCTCATCCGACCGATCCAGCACGTAATACCGTCGGAGGATCCTGCGGGGCGCGTAAGGCTGCCACCAGGTGCTCTCGAAGAGGGCCGTCCAGAACGTGGGGAACCGGCGGCGGGAGGATTGAACGGTCCCATCAGGATTCAGCAGCTGCGGGCCGATCACGCCGGCCTCCGGGTGCTCTTCGGCGAAGGCCACCAGGGATTCGATGGCCCGATCCAGAACCCGGGTGTCCGGGTTCAGCAGGAAAAAATAACGGCCCCGGGCAACCGCCATCCCCTGGTTGTTCGCCGCCGGGAAGCCCCGATTGACCGAATTGACCAGGAGATGGACTTCCGGAAAAGCCTCCCGCACCCGCTCCGGCGTCCCATCCGTGGAGGCATTGTCCACCAGGATGATCTCCCCCTTCAGCGCGCCCAGCGCCCCCCGTACCGAGTCCAGACAGGGAGCCAGCCACTCCCAGACGTTCCAGCTCACAATGATCACGGAGACGTCCATTTGAGGAACGCTTGGCTGATCGAGGGAAGCGCAACGCGCGGAGCACATGCCGTCCCCACGGGGGAATGACTCAGCGATCCCGGCGCAGGATATGATCTCCGAGGGACCACAGCGCATGCCACGCGGGGCCGTCCGGCAGGCCTTGAAGATGGGCCCGGCTTCGACGCACAAACGCTTCAGCCTCCGCCACCGAACGCGCGATGGCCTCTGAATCCCGGATCCGCCGCACGGCCTCTTCGATCATCCGATCATCCCCGGAGTTTCCCTCCAGGATTTGAAGGATCAGCGGATCCTCCGGGTGCTCTTCCAGGTAAAGCAACACGGGGAGGGTCGCCAGCCCCTGACGCAGATCGTTGCCGATCGGCTTGCCCATGGCCTGCACCTCCCCTGTGAAGTCCAGGACATCGTCCATGATCTGAAAGGCCATGCCCAGATCCACCCCGTATTGCCGCAGGGCCTCGACTTCCGGCTCCGGCGCCTGCGCCAGCACCGCCGCGGCCTCGGTGGCCAGCTCGAACATGGCCGCGGTCTTGGCGTAGATCCGTCGCAGGTAATCCTGCCGGTTCCGCATCGCCTCGCGCTCGCCGAACTGCTGATGCAATTCGCCCTCGCAGATCGTCATCAGCGTGCGGGCGAAGATCGCCATGACCCGGACGTTCTCCGTGCGCGCGGCCAGAGAAGCCGCATAGGCGAAGAGATAATCCCCCGTGAGCACAGTCGCCGCCGGGGTCCAGATGGCGTTGAGGGTTGGGATCCCTCGTCGAAGAAGAGAGCCGTCGATCAGATCATCGTGGATGAGGGTGGCGGTGTGCAGCATCTCAACGGCAGCGGCGAGGCTGACCATTGCGTCATCCGCAGGCCGGTAAAGCCGGCCGGTCAGGAGGACCAGCAGGGGGCGGATCCGTTTCCCTCCCGCCGTGAGCAGATGATCCACTGCGGTCCTGAGGGGCTCGAAGGTCAGCGGGATCTCCCGCATCCGGGCTTCCACCCGCTCCAGATCCTCGCGGAGCCATTCCTGGATCCTTCGCAATGAGGGTCCATATTGCACCGTGAGAGGCATTCCCGGTTTACCTAGGTTCAGGATACGAGTCGGAAAGGGGGGCCCTGTGCCCACCTTACATTCATTTTAAAGCAGCCTCCCGGTTCTGTCACAGGAAAGTGAATATTTCCACAAAATCCCATCGCCCAGAGCGCCTGCTCTTCTCCGTCATGGGGTGCGGGAGATCCCTCAGCGCCCCGTTCACCCTTCGCCCTCCCCAAACCGGAAGATCCGCCGGGCGTTCCGATGGGTTTGCTCAGCGATGTGTTCCAGGGGAAGGTTCAGGACGCGAGCCAGGGCCTCGGCGATCAGCCGGAGATAGGCCGGCTCATTCCGACGCCCTCGATAGGGCTGAGGGGGCAGATAGGGCGCATCGGTCTCCAGGACCAGCGCGGAGGCCCCGACCGCCTGCACGGCCTCCCGAAGCGCCTCCGCGCGAGGATAGGTGATGGGTCCTCCGATGCCCAGGGCAAAGCCCCAGGCGGCGGCCGCCCGGGCCATGGCCGCGTCCCCGGAGAACGCGTGCAGGATCCCCCAAGCGCCTGGACGGGCAGCCACCCAGCGCTCCAGCTCCTCCATCACAGCGTCCCGGGCCTCCCGCTGATGGATGATCACGGGCAGTCCCAGCTCGCCGGCCAGCTCCAGCTGCGCCCGGAACGCTTCGCGCTGCGCCTCCCGGGGGGAAAGGTCCCGATAGAAATCCAGGCCGATCTCTCCGATCGCCACAACCCGGGGATGCCGGGCCCATTCCTGCAGCTGCGTGAGGGCCGCTGGCGAGAAGGTCAAGGCCGCATGGGGGTGGATCCCCACCGCCACATAGATCCCGGGATAACGCTCCGCCAGCTGCAAAGCGGCCGGGATCCGCTCCAGGGTCACCGAGGGGATCACCAGGACCTCCACCCCGGCCTCCCGCGCCCGGGCCAGCGCCTCCTCCCGGTCCTCATCGAAGGCAGGATCGTCCAGGTGACAATGGGTATCGATCAGCGTCATCGGGGCCATGATTCCTGATCTTGTCAGGCCCGGGGAGCCTATGAATTTCTACCCCTCAAGACCGGCCAGGGCGCGGCCCGCGGCGAGCAGCTGCGGCACCCGCTCCGGCGTGGTGGTCTCCGCATAGATCCGCAACAGGGGCTCCGTGCCCGAGAACCGGATCAGCAGCCAGCCGCCATCCTCCAGGTAGAACTTGTAGCCATCACTGCGGTCGATCCGGACGACCCGGAGCCCGGCCAGCCGCTCCGGTTGCGCCTGATCCAGCCGGGCCCGGGTTTCCCCCCGGCGCTCCGGCGGGAATTCCACATCGATGCGCGAATAATAATGGGGGCCGACCAGACGGAAGAGCCACTCGATGAGCGCAGAGGGCCGCTTCCCTGTCTGAACCATGAAGTCCAGCAGATACAGGCCAGCCAGGATGCCGTCCCGCTCCGGCAGATGCCCCCGGAAGGCGAATCCCCCGCTCTCCTCACCCCCGATGAGGGCATCGGTCTCCAGCATCTTCGGGGCCACATACTTGAAGCCGACGCCCGTCTCATAAACCGGAACCCCATATCGCTCCCCCAGTTTCTCGAGCATGGAGGTGGTGGAGAGCGTTTTGACGATCGGTCCCCGCTGTCCCCGGACCTCCAGGAGGTAAAGGGCCAGCAGGCCGTAGACGCGCAGCTGATCCACAAATTCCCCTCGCTCATCCACCAGACCCACCCGATCGGCATCGCCATCCGTCGCGATCCCGGCGTCGGCCTTCAGGGCCCGCACCTGCTCCTGCAGGTCCTCCAGGTTGGGGGGAATGGGCTCCGGGCGCTTCATGCGGGGGAAGATAGGGTTGCGCTCGCCGTGGATCTCCACAATGCGGATGCGCCCGGGGGAAAGCAGCCGCCGCAACCAGCCTGCCCCGCTCCCCCACATCGGATCCACCACGACGGTGAGATCCGCCTGCCGGAGGGCTTCCAGATCCACCCGGGTCTGGAGATGCTCGATGTAAGCAGGGGTCGGATCGAAGATCTCCACCAGTCCTTTCGCCTGCGCCTCCGCCAGCGGCATCCGTTTCACTCCGCTCTCATCCGGGGGGATGCGGGCTTCGATCTCCATGAGGCCTTGAGGATCCACGGCGCCCCCGAAACGGTTGCGGACCTTGAAGCCGTTGTCCGTGGGGGGATTGTGGCTGGCGGTGATGTTGATGGCTCCGGCCGCGCCGCGAGCGACCACGCCGTAGCTGATCACCGGCGTCGGCACGGCCCGATCGCACAGATAGACCCGGATGCCGTTGCCGGCCAGGACCTCGGCGCAGGCCGCCGCGAAGTGCTCAGAGGCGAACCGGTGATCGTAGCCGATCACCACCCCCTCTTTCGCCTGGCTGGTATCCAGCAACCACCGGGCGAAGCCCTGCGCGCATCGCCGGACGTTCGCGAACGTGTAATCGTCGGCGATGCGGCCGCGCCATCCGTCGGTGCCGAAGCGGATGACCGTCATCTCAGCCCTCCCGGATCCCATATTCCTGCTTCACCAGCTCCAGATCAGCGTCCACCATGATTTTCACCAGCTGCTCAAAGGTCACCGAAGGCGCCCACCCCAGCTTGGTCCGCGCCTTAGTGGCATCGCCGACCAGGAGATCTACATCGGCGGGGCGGTAGAGGGCGGGATCCACCACCACATATTTCTTCCAGTCCAGCCCCAGATAGTCGAACGCCAGCTCCACGAACTCCCGCACCGAGTGGGTTTCCCCCGTGGCGATCACGTAGTCCTCCGGCTCGTCCTGCTGCAGCATCAGCCACATCGCCCGCACGTAATCCGGCGCGTAACCCCAGTCCCGGCGAGCCTCCAGGTTGCCCAGGCGGAGCTCGTGGGCCAGGCCCAGTTTGATCTTCGCCGCTGTGTAAGTGATCTTGCGGGTGACGAACTCCAGCCCCCGGCGCGGGCTCTCGTGGTTGAAGCAGATCCCCGAGACCGCGAACATCCCGTAGCTCTCCCGGTAATTCACGGTGATCCAGTGGGCATACACCTTGGCCACGCCATACGGGCTGCGGGGATGGAAGGGGGTGTTCTCATTCTGGGGGACCTCCCTGACTTTCCCGAACATCTCGCTGCTCGAGGCCTGGTAGAAGCGGATGGTAGGGTCCACCAGGCGGATGGCCTCCAGCAGGCGGGTGACGCCGAGGGCCGTGAACTCCCCGGTGAGGACCGGCTGTTTGAAGGAAGTGGGCACAAAGGATTGGGCGGCCAGATTGTAGACTTCGTGGGGGCGGTATTCCCGCAGGATATCGATGAGGGAGGACTGATCCAGCAGATCCCCCTGCACCAGGAGGATGCGATCCTGGATATGGCGGATCCGTTCGAAGTTGATGGTGCTGGTGCGTCGGACCATCCCGATCACTTCATAGCCTTTCTCCAGGAGGAACTCCGCCAGGTAAGAGCCATCCTGGCCGGTGATGCCGGTGATCAGAGCCCGCTTCTTCTCGATTTCCATTCCCTCGCACCTCCTCTAAGTTTTTGAGCGCTGGGGTGCTCTACCTCCCCGGTCGCCGTTGCTCCGCGCGGGCCCGGGCCCGCCATTCCTCCAGCACATCCCGCAGGGATTGCTCCAGGGGGATGCGGGGCTCCCATCCCAGGCGCTCTCGGATCCGGGCGGTGTCGGCCGCGCTGATCGGGATCTCCACGGGGCGGATGCGCTGGGGATCCACCTCCACCCGGACGTTCACCTGGGTCATGGAGAGAAGGAGCTCCAGCACCTCCCGGATCGAACGGGGTCGACCGGACCCGATGTTATAGACCTCGCCGGGCTCTCCCCGCTCCAGCAGCAGGCGATACGCGCGCGCCACATCCCGGACATCGGTGAAATCCCGCCGGGCTTCCAGATTCCCCACCCACAACACCGGATCCTGTAATCCCGCCTCGATCCAGGCGATCTGACGGGCGAAAGACGGGACCACAAAACGGGGATCTTGACCGGGACCGATGTGATTGAAGGGACGGGCCCGGATGATCGGCATGGCGTAAGCCGTGGCGTAGAGGGCGGCCAGCCAGTCCTGGGCCGCCTTGCTGATCCCATACGGGTTGGCCGGGCGGAAGGGATGATCTTCTCGAACCGGCACCTCCTCCGGGCGGATTAAGCCGTAGACCTCGTTCGAGGTCACAATCAGAACGCGGGGCTGCAATCCCAGCGCCCGAATGCTCTCCAGCAGATTCAGGGTGCCCCGCACGTTGGTCTCGAAGGTCCCCCAGGGATCCTTCCAGGATTCCGCCACATCGGACTGGGCCGCCAGATGGATGATGCCTTCCGGTCGCACAAGGGCAAGCCCCTGACGGACCGCCTCCGGATCCCGGAGGTCTACCCGGGCAAGCTGAAGACGGTTCGGAATTCCGGTCCACGACCGCCGGGCCCATCCCCACAGCTCCCAGTCGGTTTCCTGAGCCAAGATGGAGGCGAGATGACGGCCGACGAAGCCGCTGACACCGGTGATGAGCACCCGCAAAGGCAATGGCTCCTTTTCCGGGATCGAATCCGGCATGCCGCTCCGAATTATACCGTAATGTCCCGGCACGGACCCTCCATCCTGATCTGGGGCTGAATGAGCGCCTCGCATCGGATCGGACTTCCATTAGGAAGCGACGATCGGTCCGTTCGCCAGGCCTTGAGGCGGGGATCAAATCCTCTAATCTTTTTCTGATATATGGTGGATATTTTATGAGCAAGGAAAGATCCTGCTGCATGGAGGCTCTTTCCCCTTCCTGTCCCGCGAGGCCATCGGGGAAGGGGAGGGCTATCGTCGGAAGACGCTGGGGCATGCCGAAGGCAACCCGCTCGATTCCGGATCTTGCGGGGGAAGCAACGGCATACTTCTCTTCGATGACCGTTCCATTTTGACCAGGAGTCGAGCTCCCATGCCCGAGCTCTTCCATCGGTATCCGGGAAATCCTATCCTGACGGCGGCCGACTGGCCGTATCCGGCGAACGCCGTGTTCAATCCAGGGGCCACCCGTTTCAACGGCGAGGTCCTCCTCCTGGTCCGCGTGGAGGATTTCCAGGGCCTTTCCCATCTTACGGTCGCCCGTAGCCTCGATGGGCGAAGCGGCTGGCGGGTGGACTCCGAACCCACCCTGCTACCGGACCCCCTGCATCATCCTGAGGAATTCTGGGGGATCGAAGACCCGCGGATTGTATTTCTGGAAGAAGAAGGCCTGTATGCGGTGACGTATGTCGCTTACTCCCGGGGCGGGCCGCTGGTTGCCCTGGCGACGACCGCGGACTTCAAAGTCTTCCATCGGCTCGGTCCGATCCTCCCTCCGGAGGATAAGGACGCCAGCCTGTTTCCCCGCCGGTTCAAGGGCCGATGGGCGATGATCCATCGCCCGATGCCCACGGCGCCGGGAGCTCGCCCCAACATCTGGATTTCCTTTTCTCCAGATCTACGCCACTGGGGCGACCACACGGTGATCATCGAAGCCCGCCCTGGGGGCTGGTGGGATTCCGATCGGGTGGGCCTGGGGCCTCAGCCCATAGAGACGCCCGAGGGCTGGTTGATCCTTTATCATGGCGTGCGCCAGACCGCATCGGGGCGGATTTACCGCGTCGGCATGGCCCTGCTGGATCTGGAGGATCCCCGGAAGGTGATCCGGCGCAGCGCCGAGTGGGTGTTCGGCCCCCGCGCTCCTTACGAACGGATCGGCGATGTGCCCAACGTGACCTTTCCATGCGGCGCGGTGGTGGATCCCCACTCCGGGGAGCTGTTGATGTATTACGGGGCGGCGGACACCTGCGTCGCCATGGCGACGGCTGATCTGCGCGCGCTGCTGGATTATTTACGCTATGCCCCTGTATAGAGGTGGGATAGGCCCCTTCGCCGCCCCGCCCCCTCACCCGATCGGCCAGCGTGGAAGCAACCGGCAAAGGCAGAGCTCCGCCGTTACGCGATGGGCCTTCTCCGGGGCCTTTGGAAGGGGGTCGCCCTGCCTTCCTGAACTCCAGCCCAACCGTGTCATTTCGCCCCTCTTCAGGTCCGATCCCGAGGCGATCGATCTCTCACATCACGGAGAACGGAGGTGAGAGATCATGAAAGATCGCATCCGGATCGCCCTGGTGGGGACTTATGTGCCCCGACGGTGTGGGATCGCCACATTCACGCACGATCTGGCAAAGGCGATCGCAGAAGCTCAGGGGGAGCCGCTGGACGGCTCCGGGATCGTCCATATTGTGGCCCTCACCAATCCGCCTCAGCGCTACGCCTACGGCCCTGAGGTAACCTTCGAGATCCGGGATGGGATCCCGGAAGACTACCGGGCCGCGGCGGATTACCTGAACCAGGCCCCCGTGGATCTGGTCTGCCTGCAGCATGAGTATGGGATCTTTGGGGGGGCGGATGGTGAATATGTGCTGGATCTGGTGAACGCGTTGCGCAAACCCCTCGTGGTCACCATGCATACTGTCCTCTACGAGCCGTCTGAGAACCAGCGGCGGATCTTAATCGCTCTCGCCCGACGGGCGGATCGTGTAGTGGTCATGTCGGAGCGAGCGCGTCAATTCCTGATAGAACGTTATGGGGTGCCTGCGGAGCGAATCACCCGCATCGACCATGGGGCCCCTGCCATGCCGTTCGAGGACCCCGCCCCTTACAAGGCGCGCCTGGGGCTGGAGGGACGGCGGGTGCTGATGACCTTCGGGCTCCTCAGTCCGAATAAAGGGATCGAGACCGTGATCGAGGCGATGAAGACGCTTGTCCCCCGGCATCCCGATCTCCTGTATCTGATCGTGGGGGCCACCCATCCGGAGGTCCGCCGTCGGTTCGGCGAGTCCTACCGCCGATCCCTGGAGGAGGCCATCGCGCGGGCCGGACTGCAGGATCACATCCATTTCGTGGATCGCTATCTGGACCGAGAGGAACTGCTGACCTTCCTGATGGCGGCAGACATCTATGTCGCGCCCTATCTGGCGCGGGAGCAGATCGTCTCCGGCACCCTCACCTACGCCCTCGCCTGCGGGAAGGCCATCATCTCCACACCCTCGTGGTATGCAGAGGAGATCCTGGGGGATGGACGGGGCCTCCTGGTTCCTTTCCAGGATCCGGAGGCCATGGCCCGCGCGCTGGACCACCTGCTCTCCCATCCGGAGGAGCGGGAGCGGTTGCGTCGGGCCGCCTATGAGCGGGGACGGGAGATGGCATGGCCGGTCATCGGCCGCCGCTACCTGGATCTGTTCCGGAAGATCCTGGAATGCCCTCGGCCCGTTCATCGCCCGGCCTGGCTTCCCTTCCGTCCATCGAAGTTGCCTGCGGTGCGCCTGGAACACCTGCGCCAGCTCACCGATGAGACCGGACTTCTCCAGCATGCCTGGGGGACGATCCCGCACCGACAGTTTGGATACTGCACCGATGACAACGCCCGCGGGCTGCTGGTGATGGCGCGGGAATGGGCCCGAAGCCGGGATCCCTCCCTCCTTCCATTGATGAAGGCGTATATGGCGTTTCTGATCCATGCCTGGAATCCTGAACGGGGGCGGTTCCGCAACTTCATGGGCTATGACCGGCGATGGCTCGAGGAAGCCGGATCGGAGGATGCCCATGGCCGCGCCCTTTGGGCGCTGGGCGAGGCCATGGCGTTCGGGCCGGAGGAGATCCAGGCCGTCGCCGCCGCGTTGTTCCGGGAGGCCTGGCCGGCCAGCCAGGCGTTTCAGCATCCGCGGCCCTGGGCGTATGCCATTCTGGGGGGGCTGGCCGGTTTCGAGCGGTTTCCGGGCGATCTCCGATTGCGGGAGGAAGTAAAAGCACTGGCCCAGCGTCTGGCGGATCGGTTCCAGGCTCACGCCCAGCCCGATTGGCGGTGGTGCGATGAGGTGGTCACCTACGATAACGGAATTCTGCCCGCGGCGCTCATCGCCGCCGGGCATCGCCTGGATGAGCCCCGATGGGTCGCATGGGGCCTGGATGCCCTGCAATGGCTGGTGGAGATCCAGACCGACCCGCAGAGTGGGCATTTCTCCTGGATCGGAAACCGGGGATGGTTCCCCCGGGGCGGACCCAGGGCCCGGTTCGCCCAGCAGCCACTGGAGGGAGCCGCCATGGCGGAGGCGGCCGCGCGGGCCTGGGAAGCCACTCGGGATGCCCGCTGGCTGGAAGTCCTGGAGCGGTGCGTCGGCTGGTTCCTCGGGTGGAACGATCGGGGATGCGCCCTGGCGGATCCAAAGACCGGCGGATGCCGGGATGGCCTGGAGCCGCTCGGCCCCAGCGCCCACCAGGGGGCCGAATCCACCCTGGCCTGGTTGTTCACGCTCCAGCTGGCCCATCGGCTGCTTCCCTCTGCCCATGAGCGGATCCTGTCCGAGCCGCACCGCTGGCGATCCTCTCGGGCTCTTTCGTGAGGCGGAATCTGGATCTTGGTCCCCAAAAAACGCCAGGAGCCCGGTTGACGTTTCTTCTTCCCTCCCATAGAATTCGATCAGGTTTCATCTGGATGCCGAACCTCAACGAATCGCTGGCGGGATGGCTGGGGCTGGAAGCGCCCAACCCAGCTGTCCCCACTCAGGGGAGCCGCATGGCGCTTCCAGCGTGAAGAGCGGAATGCTCGACGCGGATTCTCTTCCAAAGAGGTGAACGTTCATGCCCACGCTTCCACCCGTGCAGATCGCCCTTCTGATCGTCGGCGTTCTTCTGGCCACGCTGATCCTGGGAAGCCTGCTGGCGATTCTCATGGCCTGGCTGACCCGGGAGGTCCAGGCGGCCTATGGGCAAGCCCCGGCGACGACGGCGAAAGCGCCCACACCGGCGACAGAGGTGGCCGCTGTCCCCGAGGTCCCTGCTCAGCGGATCGGCCCCTGGCCGTTCGTGATCAGCGGCCTGGCCCTGCTGGTCGTCCTGGCGGTCATCTTCTATCCCATGCCCCAACCTCAGACCGCTTCGCCGGAAACACCCTCCGGGGGAAGCGCGGCATCGTCGACCCCGGCCTCCCCGCCGGCGGCGGCTGCGCTTCAGGGGAACCCGGAGAAGGGCAAGCAGCTGTTCCTGGGCACATGTGCCTCGTGTCACGGGCCGGACGCCAAAGGATTGCCCGGCCTGGGGAAGAATCTGACCACGAGCGCCTTCGTGCGGCAGCAGACCGATGCCCAGCTGCTGGAGTTCATCAAGAGGGGGCGGCCGGCGACGGATCCGGCCAACACCACGGGGGTGGATATGCCGCCGAAAGGGGGCAACCCGGCTTTGACCGATCAGGATCTGGCCGACATCATCGCCTTCATCCGCACCTTCAATCCGCATCAGCCGTAGCGCCTGGCTCGGTGAGAGGGGGGCCGGATCCATCGGGCCGTGGAAGAGCTCTGGCCGTCCGCTTGTCATAGCCACGGGATCCTGCTAAAATGTAAATGATCTGCGCGCCCGTAGCTCAGCCTGGATAGAGCGTTGCCCTGCGGAGGCAAAGGTCGCAGGTTCAAATCCTGCCGGGCGCGCCATAGAATATCGCAGAGGCCGCCGATCGGCGGCCTCTGCTGGTTTTATTCCCCCGAACTCCGCTCACAGGAATCCGCGATGATTCTGGCGGCCTATCGAGAGTGGGCTTCTGAGCAGATCCGACAGGCGCTGCAGGCCCTGGGCCTTCCCCAACCCCCGGTCCTGGAGTGGCGGGATCTCCCCTTCGCCTATACCTGGGGTATCGCCACGCCGCTGGCGATGCAACTGGCCGCCCAGGAGAAAAAGACCCGCCCTGACCTGGACGTCCCGGCCCGGGCCCAGGAGATCGCTCAGCGCCTCGCAGAGCACCTGGCCCGGGTCCTGGAGGGGGATCCCCGTTTTCAGCGGGTGGAGGCGGTGCGAGGTTACCTGAATTTCTACTTTAATCCTTCTCAGGTCGCCCGGTTCGTCATCGAGACCGTCCTTCGGGAGGGACCCGCATATGGCCGGGGCGCCCCCAAAGGTGAGCGGGTGATGGTGGAATTCTCCCAGCCCAACACCCACAAAGCCTTCCACATCGGCCACCTTCGCAACGCCGTTCTGGGGGATGCCCTCTCTCGCATTCTGGATTTTGCGGGCTTCGAGGTGATCCGGGCCACCTACCCTGGGGATATTGGGGCCCATGTGATCAAGTGCTTATGGGGATATCTTCGGTTTCATCAGGGGGAAGAACCCACGGAGCGGCGGGGCGCCTGGCTGGGTCAGATCTACGCCGAGGCCGAGGCCCGCCTGGAGGAGGCCGATGCCTACCGCCGGGAGGTGGTTCGGTTTTTGCTGGGCGCCTTCCGGGAAGAGGGGATCACCCCCTGGGTGCGGGAGTTCCTCCTGAGCCGCCTCTCGGAAGCCCTGACGGCCCACGCCGCTTCCGGTCCGGTGGGCCAGAAAGACGCCGCCGCCCTCATTCGAGCGATGGCGACCGGGGAGCTGCCGGACCTCGACGCCATCGTGGATAAGGACTGGTTATGGTCCCTCTGGGAGGCGATGGGCCAGTGGTTGGAAGAGCTGGCGGAGAAAGCCCAAGGCCGGCGGGGGAAAGGAGGAGAGGCGGATCGCCAGGCGGTGGCTGCGCTACAGGCCCGTTATCGGGCGATCGGCCATCGCCCTGAGGAATGGAACTATGAAAAGGAAATCCGGGCGCTCTTCGCCCGCTGGGAGGCGCGGGATCCGGAGCTGCTGGAGCTATGGCGACGAACCCGCGAGTGGAGCCTGGAGGAGTTCCGCCGGATCTATGAGGAGCTGGACATCACATTCGACGTCTGGTTCTTCGAAAGCGAAGTGGAAGAAGAGGGCAAGCGTATCGTCGAAGAGCTGATCGCGAAGGGCATCGCTACAGACCTGCGCCCCCATGGCCCGGTGGTGGTGGAGATCGATCGCCTCCTGGGACAGGAAGGAAAGGAGGAATACCGGACCCTGGCGATCCTGCGCAGCGATGGGACCACCCTCTATTCCACCAAAGATCTGGCTCTGGCCAAGCGGAAATTCGAACAATATCGGATCGATCGCTCGATCTACGTCGTCGATGTCCGCCAGTCGCTTTATTTCAAGCAGATCTTCAAAATCCTGGAGCTCTGGGGCTTCCCCCAGGCCAGCAAATGCTACCACCTGGCTTATGAGATGGTCACCCTGCCCGGCGGGAAGATGTCCTCGCGGGCGGGGACGATCGTGCTTTACGAGGACTTCGCGGCGGAGGCCCGGGAGCGGGCGCGCCGAATCGTGGAGGAAAAGAACCCCGAGCTCCCGCCGGAGCAGAAGGCGCGCATCGCAGAGGCGGTGGCGAAAGGCGTGATGAAATACAGCATGCTGAGCGTGGACAACAACAAAGTGATCGTCTTCGATTGGGATGCCGCGCTGAACCTGGAGGGACAGACCGGCCCGTATCTGCAGTATGCCCATGCGCGGGCCTGCCGCATCCTGGAGAAGGCGGAGACGCCAGTTCACCTGGAGGGCGATCGCCTCTTCGAAGCCATGGAGCCCCAGGAAGTCGCGTTGATCGAGGCGATCGCCGCTTTCCCGGATCTGGTGCAGGCGGCTGCGGAGCGTTACAAGCCGCTCCTGATCGCGAACTATGTGTTCGATCTGGCGAAAGCGTTCAATGAGTTCTATCGGGATTGCCCGGTCCTGACAGCACCTTCCCCGATCCGCGAGGGCCGGCTGGCCCTGGTCGCCGCAGCCCGTCAGACGATGGCCAACGCCCTGAACCTCCTGGGCATCCCGGCCCCCGAGGTCCTCTGACGAGGATCCAAGGCGAATCCTCAGACCCAGGGAAAACACCCTTCAGCGCCCTGCCCCACGGACGTTCCCATGTTGCGTTAAAATACTTTATAGCTGGATTCCGAACCGGAAGCGCTGTAGAGCGAGGGAAGCTTGCTCCTTTTCCCTCCTGCTTTGCGCTGTTCTGCAGCACAGAGGGGGAAGGAGATCCGCTCAGACGGGGGCACGTCCGCCCCACCCCTCGATGAAGCGCGCCTCGGGAGGTGGGCGATGGCGGTGACAGCGTTCAGCGAGGCGGAGCGCAAGATCCTGATCTACCTGCGGGATCATCGGGGATACCACAGCCCTTACACCATCGCTCGTGACCTGGCCATGAACCCCCGGGATGTGATCCGGATCCTGGAAGACCTCTCCAAACGCGGTCTCGTGCGCCAGAGCCTGGCGAACCCGGTTTACGGGATCACGGATCAGGGGCGGGCCGCCATTGGGGAGAGCTGACGGAACGCCTCCCGGACGACCCGATGGGGCTCATGCGGCACCGGCAGGATGAGGGGGAAGACCGCGTTTGCTCATCCTGCAGACAAAAGGATGGGTTTCCCCGGGGAGGGCGGGCCATCGAAGGTGATCCGCCCCCTCCGCGAAAGCTTCCTCCATCAGGCCGAGGCCGCCGCCTGAATCGAACCGAAGGTTCGGTGGAACTGCTGCATCAGACGGGATTTGAGGCGAGCGGCCGTGTTCTTGTGGATCACCCCCTTGCGAGCCGCCCGGTCCAGCTCCCGGTAAGCCTCCCGGATCGCCTTCTGCGCCGCCTCCAGATCGGCCCGGGCGATGGCCTGACGCGCGTATTTCACGAACGTCCGCACCCGGGTTCGGATGGCGCGGTTGCGCTGGCGCCTTCGCTCGGCTTTGCGAAGCTCCTTCAAAGCGGATCGCGTGTTCGGCAAGGACGCACCTCCCCCAATGGGATACACACCGGGGCTCTATTCTACCGGGATCCCAACCATACGTCAACAGCTCCCTGAAATCTCCAGCGGAAAGAAAACCGAGGCGGGCACCGCATGACCATCCCGATCGGAGACCTGGGATTTCCGCAATATAATGAGGAGGCGAGGGGAGATCCAAAGACCCATCTCCTTGGGCAACCGTCGGGACAGGCCTCCCCGGCGAGACGGAAGGGGCAGGCGAACGGAGCGCGAAGAATGCTGACGGATTTCCGGGTTCGACAGCGGGATTATCTCCTCGAAATCACGCGGGCCATCACCGCGCAGCTGGATCTCGACACCGTGCTGCGGCTGGTGGTCGAGGCCGCAGCGGAGATGCTGGCTGGACAGGTGGCGTTCATCGCCCTGCGGGAAGAGGATGCCTTCACCATCCGCGCCGCGTATGGCCTGCCCGACACCCAATGGGGGGAGCTGGATGCCATGCTGGCGAAGCTCCCTGCCTACCCGGAGGCCTGGGGGCGGGCGGAAGTGGAACGGGTGCTCACCCAGATCGCCCGCTGGCTTCGGGTGGAAGCCCAGCAAGCGGTCGCCCTCCCGCTCATGGTGGGAGAAGACCTCCTGGGCCTGCTGGTGGTTTTCCGTACCTTCGGGACCGCTTTCACCTACGATGATCGGCTGATCCTGCGCGCCTTTGCGGATCAGGCGGCCATCGCGGTTCATAACGCCAAGCTCTATCAGCAGCTGGCCACGGAGAAGCGACGGCTGGAGGCGATCATCGAAGCCACCGCCGATGGCGTGATCATCCTCGACCCGGCCCACCGTATCCAGGTCTTCAACCGGGCGATGGCCCGACTGACCGGGTGGTCTCCTTTCGAGGCCATCGGGCGACCCCACGATGAGGTGGTGATCATCAATCCCCGGCGCTCCGGCATGACGCTGGCGGAAGCGGAGGCCGGCGGGTGGCCCCTGGCGACCGATCGGCCGATCTATGTGGAGGGCGATCTGGTCCGTCGCGACGGCGGGCGGGTGGCTGTGGGGATCACCTACTCCCCCCTGCTGGATCGCACCGGACGTCTGGTGAATATCATCGGAGTGGTCCGGGATATGACCCGCATCCGGGAGGCGGAGGAATTGAAATCCACGTTCATCTCCATCATTTCCCACGAGCTCAAGACGCCCGTCTCGATCATCAAGGGCTATGCCGGAACCTTGCGGCGCGAGGACACCACATGGGATGCGACCATGGTGCGGCAGATCGCCGCCATTATCGAAGAGGAAGCGGACCGGCTGACCCAGCTGATCGACAACCTGCTGGATGCCTCTCGCCTCCAGGCCGGGGCGCTGGAGCTCCAGTTCGTCGAAGTGGCCCTGGATGAGCTGGCCGAGCAGGTGGCCGATCGTTTCCGCCCCCAGACCGATCGCCATTTCATCGTGGTGGATTTCCCGCCGGACTTCCCGCTGGTTCATGGCGACCCGCGCCGGCTGGAACAGGTGCTGGCGAACCTGGTGAGCAACGCCATCAAGTATTCCCCTCAGGGCGGAACCATCCGGATCTCCGGGCGCGCGACGCCCCGGGAGGTCATCGTCACCGTCACCGATGAAGGGATCGGGATCCCACCGGAGGAGCAGGAGCGGATCTTCGAGCGGTTCTACCGGGCCAGCGCGGCGCGGGCGCGTCAAACCCCTGGGACCGGCCTGGGGCTCTATCTGGCCCGGGCGATCGTCGAGGCCCACGGGGGACGGATCTGGGTGGAGAGCGAGCCGGGGCGCGGCTCCTCCTTCAGCTTCTCGATCCCGCGCTCGCGGCGGCCTGCCGGAAGCGCATCGGAAGCGCACGCCTGAAGAGGGCCCTCCTCTTTTCCCTAACCGGCCCAGCCCCGCTTGAGGGAAGGACCTCTACACCCTTTCCCAATGGAAGAGGAGGCCTCCCCCCTCCCAACGGGAACCGAACTGCAGGAGCCGGAACCGAATCCCCATCGGCGTCCTGGGGGACATAGCCCCCTAAAAGTTAAAGCGAACTCCCATGGCTCCCTCCCCTGAGGGAATCGTGGTATAAGTGAACTGTAAACGGACGCGTCCTCTTTCCAGGCTCACCCTATTCGGATCAGCGCGAAAGGCCTCATGTCGTTCGTCCACCTCCACGTCCACAGCGAGTATTCGTTGCTCGATGGCCTGAGCCGACTCGACGACCTGATCCGCCGGGCGGTCGAAATGGGGATGCCTGCGATCGCCCTGACGGACCACGGCGTCCTCTACGGGGCGGTGGCCTTCTATCAAAAAGCCCAGGAGGCGGGGATCCGCCCGATCCTGGGGATGGAGGCCTATCTGGCCCGCCGCACGATCCAGGATCGGGAGCCGGATGATCGGAGCCTTCACCACCTGACCCTCCTGGCCATGGATGAAACCGGGTGGCGTCATCTCATCCGGCTGGCCACGATCGCCCAGCTGGAGGGCTTCTACTACAAACCGCGCATCGACAAAGCGCTGCTGGAACGCTATGCGGACGGCCTGATCGTCCTCTCCGGATGCCCCTCGGCGGAGATCCCCCGCCTGCTGGCCCAGGGGCGGATGGAGGAGGCCGAGGCGGTCGCTGCCTGGTTTGCGGAGCGCTTCCCCGGACGCTTCTTCCTGGAATTACAATCCCACCCCGGGGTTCCCGAGCTGGATGACATCAATCGGGGGCTGGTCACGCTCTCCCGCCGGCTGAACCTCCCCCTGGTGGCCACCAACGACGTCCACTACGTCCGTTCGGAAGACGCCGGGATTCAGGATGTCCTGCTCTGCATCCAGACCGGGAAGCGCCTGAAAGAGCCGGGCCGGATGAGGATGAGCGATGCGACGTATTATCTCCGCTCCCCCGAGGAGATGCGGGAGCTCTTCGCGGAGGTCCCCGAGGCTCTGACCAACACGCTTCGGGTGGCGGAGATGTGTTCCCTCACCCTAGAGCTGGGCCGGCATCGCCTGCCCCGGTTCGACCCTCCACCCGGGTTCCCCGATCCCGCCGCGTATCTTCGCCATCTGGCAGAAGAAGGCTTCCGGACCCGATTCCCCGAACCCAAGCCGGGCTATCGGGAGCGACTGGATTATGAGCTGGAGATCATCCATCGGATGGGGTTCGACGCGTATTTCCTGATCGTATGGGACCTCATCCGCTACGCCCGGGAGCGGGGGATCTGGTGGAACGTGCGGGGCTCCGGTGCCGGGAGCCTGGTCGCTTACTGCCTGGGGATCACCCGGGTGGATCCCATCGAGCTGGATCTGATCTTCGAGCGCTTCCTGAACCCGGCCCGCGTGTCAATGCCGGATATCGACATCGATTTCCCGGACGACCGGCGGGATGAGATGATCCGCTACGCGGTGAGCCGCTATGGGGCCGATCGGGTGGCCCAGATCATCACCTTCGGGACGATGAAGGCCCGGGCGGCCGTTCGGGATGTGGGACGGGCGCTGGATCTCCCCCTGCCGGAGGTCGACCGCGTGGCCCGGCTGATCCCGGCCATCCCGGGCAAGGAGGTCTCGATCCGCGATCTCCTGGATCCTTCCAACGAGGAAGGGCGAGAGCTGCGCCGCCTGTATGAGGAGAAAGACTACATCCGGGAGTTGCTGGACCTGGCCATGCAGCTGGAGGGAACGGTGCGCCACGCCGGAACCCACGCCGCCGGCGTGGTGATCGCCGATCGCCCGCTGGTGGATTATGTTCCGCTGCACCGACCCACCGGGGTGAAGGGCAGCGCCCGGGAGGAGAACGGCGAGGGGAATGGGGAGGGAGAGGCCCTCCTGCCGGTCACCCAGTTCGACATGGAGGCGCTGGAGGCCCTGGGCCTGCTGAAGATCGATTTCCTCGGCCTTTCCACCCTCACCGTGATGCGGGAGACCTGCGATCTGGTCGCCCGCCGGCACGGGATCCGGCTGGATCTGGAGACCATCCCCACGGACGCCCCGGAGGCCTACGCCCTGCTGGGCCGGGGCGAGACGGTCGGCGTGTTCCAGGTGGAAGGCCGGGGGTTCAGCCGGATGATGCGGGATCTCAAGCCCCGCGCCTTTTCCCACGTGATGGACGCCCTGGCCCTCTACCGCCCGGGCCCCCTGGAGTATATCCCCAATTACATCCGCCGCATGCGGGGCCAGGAGCCCATCGAATACCGGCATCCCCGTCTGGCGCCTATCCTCCAGCGCACCATGGGCATCCTGGTCTATCAGGAGCAGATCATGCGGGTGGCCATCGACCTGGCGGGCTATACGCCCTCCGAGGCGGACGAGCTGCGCAAGGTCGTGGCCAAGAAGAAGGGTGAAGCCTTCCCGAAGCAGCGGGCGAAATTCCTGGAGGGCTGCGTCCGAAACGGCATCCCGCTGGAGACCGCCGAGGCGATCTGGGGGGACATCGAATTCTTCGCCCGTTATGGCTTCAACGCCGCCCACGCCGCCTCTTACGCCGTGATCACCGTCCAGACCGCTTACCTGAAGGCGAAATACCCGGTGGAGTATCTGTGCGCCCTGATGACCGTGGACCGGGACAAAACCGAGAAGATCGGCCTTTATGTGGCGGAATGCCGCCGGCTGGGGATCCCGGTCCTGCCCCCCGACATCAATCAGAGCGAGGCGACGTTCACGATCGAGCCGACGCCTGATGGGAAGGAGGCCATCCGGTTCGGGCTGACGGCGGTGAAGAACGTCGGGGAAGGGGCGGTGGCCCGCATCCTGGCCGCGCGTCAGGAGGGCGGCCCGTTCCGGGATCTGGATGATCTGGCCCGGCGGGTGGATCTGAAGGAGGTGGGGCGGCGGGCGATGGAGTCGCTGATCAAGGCAGGGGCCCTGGCGGCTTTCGGGAACCGGGCGCAGCTTCTGGAGATCCTGGATCGCCTGATGGAGGCCAGCGCCCGCTATCATCGCGAGCGCCAGCAGGGGATGCTGAGCCTCTTCGCGCTGAGCGGGGTATCCATCGAAGCGGCCTCCCTTGTCGGGTCGCTCCCGCAGCTCCCGGAGGTGGAGGAGCGCCAGATCCTGGAATGGGAGAAGGATCTCGTCGGAACCTATCTCTCGGAAACGCCTCTCACCCGGCAGTGGCCCACGCTGCAACAGCTCGTCTCGCACACCACCGCGGACCTGAGCGAAGAGCTCCACGGCCAGACCGTGAAGCTCGCCGGGATCGTCCGGGCGGTGCGGACGACCACTACCCGGACCGGGGAGATAATGGCCTATGTGTCCATGGAGGACATCCACGGAACCGTGGAGGTGGTGATCTTCCCCCGGCTCTGGAAGCAGAAGGGGCACCTCGCGCGCCCAGAGGCGATCCTGATCGTCGTGGGCAAGGCGGAGGTGAGCGGACGGGAGCCACGGGTAGTGGCGGAGGATCTGCGGGATCAGGATACGATCGTGCGACCGGTGGAGGAGACCGGGGAGGAAGAAGAGGAAGCCGGGGCGCAGCGACGCTACGCCTTCACGATGCCCGATACCGGGATGGATTTCGACGCCCGACCATCCGATGGGAACACCGGATCGCGCCCGGCCGGGGGAGAACCATCTTCCCCATCGAAGGCTCCCCAGGAGATCCAGCCGATGATGGAGCCTGCGGATACGCATGCCACCATCGGGCCGATTATGGCCTCTTCCCCGTCCGCAATGACCGGAGGCTCCGCTGACCGGGAAGAGGCCTCTTCGGCGCCGTCCGGTGCGGCAAGGCCCTCATCTCCCACTTCCGCGCCCGGTCAGGAGGATACGCCCGGGGCAGCACCGGGCGAAGCATCCCGGAAAGAGCCGCCCGGGCCCGCCCCCGAGCCGAGAGCCGTCCCCTCCCGGCACATCCTGATTTATTTCCATCGAACCGAACAGCTGGAAGAGGACCTTCGGCGTCTCCGCGAACTCCATCGGGTGTTGACGGAACAGCCCGGGCCGGATCCCTTCAGCGTGGTGGTGGTGTATCCAGACCGTCGGCAGGTGCGCCTGCGCTTCCCCCAGCACGGCACCACGTATTCCCCCGAGCTGCTGGCCCGCCTGGAGAGCCTCCTGGGCCCGGATTCCGTGCGCGTCCTGCCGCTGAGGTGAGGGGCACCCACCGTGCGCCCGGGACCCCTCCCCCAGCCCCTCCCCGAAACGGGGAGAGGGGATTGAGGCTCCCCCTTCCCTCATAGGGAAGGGGGTTGGGGGGGTTAGATCCGAGGACCCCTCCCCTTTCCCGGATTCGAGCCCCATGGCGCAGGTCCTCTCCCTCCTAAAATAAAGGGAGAGGAATGAATTGAGGAGGGGCGATGGGGCTGTGGCTGGCGCTGGCGGCTTACCTGGTGGGCTCGATCCTGCCGGCGGAGATCTTTGTGCGCTGGCGGACGGGTCGAAGCCCGCACGACTTTGAAGACAACCCCGGAGGCGGCGGGGCATGGCGGCTGGCCGGACCGCTGGCCGGGGTGATCACGATCCTGTTCGATATGGGGAAAGGGGCGATCCCCACCGCTATCGCCCTGCAGGCCGGGTTCCGCCCGCCGGAGCTGATCGCCGTGGCGGTCGCGCCGGTGATCGGCCACTGCTGGCCGTTCTACAAGATCATCCGCCTCGATCGGGGCGGGCGAGGGTTAGGGCCGGCGACCGGCGCGTTGTTCGCCATGGCCTTCCGCGAGGTGGTGCCCGCTTACATCCTGGGGGCGCTCGTCGCCTATCGTCTCCGCTGGCTCCCCAGCGTGGGCATTGTCGCCTTTCCCCTCGGGCTGATCCTGATGCTCCTCTGGCACGTTCCCCCGGAGCGTCTCACGGCGGCCCTCGCGGTCATGCTGGTGGTGCTGGTCCGGAATGTGGGGCTTTTGTGGACCGTGCTTCGCACCCGCGGGGCGCGGTTGCCGCATTAACCGGAAGGCCAGGGCGGCCAGGATCGCCCCAGCGCCCAGGGATGAGGAACGCGATGAACGCGGGCCCCCGTGTGGTGGCCCTGACAGGCGCCGGGATCTCCGCGGAGAGCGGGGTCCCAACGTTTCGAGGCCCAGGCGGCCTCTGGGAGCGATATCGCCCCGAGGAGCTGGCGACGCCGGAGGCCTTCGCCCGGGATCCGAAACGGGTCTGGGCGTGGTATGCATGGCGTCGGGAGCGAATCGCCCGGGCGGAGCCGAATCCCGCCCATCAGACGCTGGCCGAGATGGAAGCGGCCCTGCCGGGCTTTCTCCTTATCACCCAGAATGTGGACGGCCTGCACCAGCGAGCCGGCAGCCGTCGGGTCATCGAGCTGCACGGCAATCTCTGGCGCGTGCGCTGCACCCGGGAGGGGCGAACCTGGGAGGATGGCCGGGTTCCCCTGCCGGAGATCCCGCCCCGCTGCCCCGCCTGTGGCGCGCTGCTACGCCCCGACGTCGTCTGGTTCGGCGAGCCCCTTCCTTCTGCCGCCTGGAGCCAGGCGCTGGAGGCGGCCCGGCAGGCGGAGATCTTCCTGGTGATCGGAACCTCGGGGACGGTGGAGCCCGCCGCAAGCCTCCCGCGCCTGGCCCGATCCCACGGCGCTCGGATCATCGAGTTCAACCTGGAGGAGACCCCGCTCACCCCCCTTGCCGATGACGTCTGGCGCGGCCCGGTGGGGGAGACCCTGCCGCGCTGGTGGCACGCTTTCCGGGATGGCTCCCGGTAGCAGGCTTCCCCATTCCCCCCAGGCCTCTCTTCTGTAACCTCCTCTTCACCGGATTCCAACTTCAGGCCCATACATTGCAGGGGAATGCGGGCGCCTTGGTGAAGACCGTAGCCGGCGCCCTTTTTCCCCTCTTGGGGATGGGCGCGCCCTCAACCCGTCCATTCCCCCCAAACCAGGGGGGACCCGCTCTCCAGCCCCGCGGCGTTCTCCAGGGCCCGGCCCGGAGGGCCCCGGAGAACCGGCTCCCAGCTCCCCATTCGCGGATGGGATCCGGGGAGTTGCTGTTCGCCCCCTTCCTCACCGCGCCGGAAACGCAGCGTCAGGAAGGGCCATCTCATGCGATACGAGGTCCCTGCTAAAAAAGGAGCGCTTCCCATGATCCATTTCCGTAAAGCATGGAGGATCGGTCGGATCCTTCTCCTGTTCGGCTTGCTTTACACCATACAGGCCGCCCCGGCGCCGGCAAGGGCCGATCATGGGGGAAACCCCAATATCGCGGACATCGTGCTGACCGTCCCCCAGACGTATATGATCTGCCCCTCCGGCACAGACTCCGATGGGGTGGCGCTCCGCAATGTGGGAACCCGCTGGCTGAGGGGATATGTCCAGCTGGACTTCGTCATCCCCAACGGCGGCGGACGTCAGATGGTCCAGCGCTGGGATGTCCTCCAGGGGGGAGATTACCGGCTGGAGATCGTCTATCCGGCCTGGGAGACGTGGCCGGCGGGCTTCTTTGAAATGCATGTGGATCTGGCCTTCGAGGTCTATCCGACGGAGGCCGACGCGCGGGCGGGGACGAACCTGCTGGGGACGATCGGGCCGGGCCACTCGTGGGATATTTTCTGCCTGGCCGAGCGGCCTCCGGCGACGGCGACTCCCTCGCCGACTCCATCTCCGACCTCGACGGCGATGCCGCCGCCCCCGGTCACGCCCACACCAACGCCGGTCGCCGCGCCCCCGACCGCCACTCCCAGCCCGCTTCCCACCGAAACGCCGGTCATCGTTCCACCCGTGGCCCCACCCGTTACCCCTGCGATGGACCCCACGCCAACGCGCTCCGAGCCGGTGGATGGGGAATTGCTGGGCCGCACGGGCGCGGAGGGCGCTCCATCCCCCGCGCCCTGGATCTCCGGGTTATCCCTGGGGATCGCTGGGGGGCTCGCGATGCGGCGCATTCTCGGCCGTCGACGGCGTGGATAAGGGCCTGCGATGATCGCCCCGGGGATCCTCCAATGACGAACCTGGAGCGCTGGGTCCTGGGCCTCGGGCTTCTCCTGAGCGGGCTCCCCGACGCGATGCCGTTCGCCCGGCGATCGGAGGAGGCAGCTCGAGCAACGTCTCCTCCCATCGTTCCCGTGGAGGAAGCCGACATCGCTTCGGGCCTCGAAGAACCGATCCCGGGAGCCCCCATCTCCGATGGGGGCGCGTCCGGGCATGAGCCGTGGATGGCGAGGCCGGAGAGGACCGCGGCCCTTGTAGAGGGTGGGATCCCGGAGCGTCTGGTGATCCCATCCATCGCGCTGGACGCCCCGGTCGTTCCCGCGGCATCGCGGTTCGTTTCCATCGGGGGACGTCGCTATCGGGAATGGCTGGCGCCGGATCGGTATGCGGCGGGCTGGCATCCCCTATCCGCGAGAGCAGGGATGCCCGGCAACATGGTCCTCAGCGGCCACAACAACATCGCGGGGGCGGTGTTCCGGCGTCTAACGGACGTGAAGATCGGAGATCCGATCTGGATCCACACCCGCGACCGGGTTTTCCGCTATGAGGTGACCGAACGCCATGTGCTTCCGGAGCGGGACCAGCCTCTAACGGTTCGACAGGCGAACGCCCGGTGGATCGGGCCGTTTCCGGATGAGCGACTGACGCTGGTCACCTGCTGGCCTCCCTGGAGCAACTCCCATCGCCTGATTGTGGTCGCCCGCCCGAGGCCGTGAGGGCCGTTGGGGGACCCCTCCCCGAAACGGGGAGGGGGAGGTGCCGGGGTGAAAAATGCGGCAGGGGCTCTTGACAAAATCCTCGATTTGTGCTATAAACAGCGTCAAACCCTGAACTGGTGGGAACGGAAGCCCATGGCCTTCGGTCTGGTGGTTCTCTCCCTCGTCCTTATCGTCCTCATCCTTCGGGGCATCCTTCGCCTCGGAGAGGCGATGCCCGTTTGGGAGGGAACCACCCCCGGTTAGCCCGGATCGCAGTCCACAGCTTTCATATCCACACATTCGGAGGGGGCCTCCCAAACGGGAGGCCCCCTCCCTTTTTATCCCCGCCCGGCGAAAGGAGGGATCCGATGGAAACGATGACGATGGCCCAGGCTGCCACAACGCCCCGCCTGCTTCGACGGGAGCGCCGTCGGATGAAAACGGCATGGGCCGTGATGGAAGCCCTGGTCCGCGAAGGCGTGGAGGTGATCTTCGGCGTCCCCGGCGGCGCCTCCCTGCCCCTTTATGATGCCCTCTGCGATTACCCCCAGATCCGCCACGTCCTCGTCCGCCACGAACAGTGCGCCGTCCACATGGCGGAGGGATACGCCCGGGCAACCGGGAAGCCCGGGGTGTGCTTCACCACCTCCGGCCCCGGCGCGACGAACCTGGTCACGGGCCTCACGGACGCGATGATGGATTCCACACCGGTGGTGGCGATCACCGGCCAGGTCCCCACGTTCTTTATGGGGGGCGATGCCTTCCAGGAGGCCGATGTCATCGGCCTCACGATGTCCGTCACCAAACACAACTGGCTGGTGCGCAAGCCGGCCCAGGCCCTCGAGGCCGTCCACCTGGCCTTCCGGCTGGCCACCGACGGACGGCCCGGCCCAACCCTGGTGGATCTCCCCCGGGATGTGCTGCTCACCGAGGCGGATTTCGTCCTCGAGGACCCGGAGGCCTTCTCGCTCCCGCGCCCGCGCCCGCCTTTCCCGGACGAAAGAACGCTCCGACAGGCGGCCGATCTCATCGCGCAATCCCAGCGCCCCATCCTCTATGTCGGCGGGGGGGTCATCCATTCCGGCGCCGCCCCGGAGATCCGGGCGCTGGCGGAGAAGGCCCGCATCCCGGTGACCACGACGCTGATGGGCCTGGGGGCTTTCCCCGAGGATCACCCCTATGCGCTCAAGATGCTGGGGATGCATGGGACCGTTTACGCGAACTTCGCCATCAATTTCTCCGACCTCATCATCGCCGTCGGCGCCCGCTTCGATGATCGGGTGACCGGCAAGCTCTCCGCCTTCGCCCCCCACGCGAAGGTGATCCACATCGACATCGATCCGGCGGAGATCAACAAGAACCGCCGGGCCGATGTGGCCCTCATCGGCGACGCCAGGCAGATCCTGCGCGCCCTGCTCCCGCTGGTTCGTCCCCCGGATACCGAGGCCTGGTGGCGTCAGATCGAGGACTGGAAGGCCCGCTACCCGCTGCGCTACCGGCAGGGGGATGAGGTCATCAAGCCCCAGTTCGCCATTCAGATGATCTACGAGCTGACGAAAGACCACCGGCCGATCGTCACCCTCGATGTGGGCCAGCACCAGATGTGGGCCGCCCAGTTCTTCATATGGAAGGAGCCGCGGACCTGCATCACCTCCGGCGGGCTGGGGACGATGGGCTTCAGCCTGCCGGCGGCGGTCGGCGCCCAGTTCGGCTGCCCGGACCGGCTGGTGATCAACATCAACGGCGATGGGTCCTTCCAGATGACCTTCCAGGCCCTGATCACGGCTGTGGAATGGCGGCTGCCCATCAAGGTGTTCATCATCAACAACCAGTATCTGGGGATGGTCCGCCAGTGGCAGGAGCTGTTCTACAACCGGCGTTACTCCGCCGTCTATCTGGCCAACCCGGACTTCGCCCGCATGGCTGAAGCGGTGGGCGCCGCCGGGATCCGGGTGGAGCGGCCGGATCAGGTCGAGCCGGCCATCCGACAGGCCCTGGCGATCACGGATCGGCCGGTGGTGGTCGACATCCTGGTGGATCCGGAGGAGAACTGCTTCCCGATGATCCCCTCCGGGATGACGGTGTTCGATATGATGATCGCCCCCGGCGTGAAGGCCGTGCCGTAATTGGGGAAACATCCAACCAGGAGGCGAGGATGCCGCACTGGCTGGCGGTGACGATTGAAAACTCCGTGGAGAGCCTGAACCGGGTGTTCCATCTGCTGCGCCGACGTCACCTTCCGGTGGGCGCGATCTCCATGTGCCGGACGGAGGATCCGCAGGATCTCCGGCTGCTGATCCCGGTGGACCCGGCCCGGGTGGATCCGCAGCGGGTCCGGGCCAACCTGGAGAAGCTCCTCTGCGTGAAGGCGGTGGAGGATTGGGGGGAACGCCCCCTGGTGATCCGGGATATGGCTCTGGTGAAGGTCCGGGCTCCGGCGGAGGCATGGGTGGAGATCGCCCAGCTGGCGGAGTTCTACCGGGCCCGGATCGTCGATGTCGGCCCGGAGACCCTGATCGTGGAAGTCACGGGCTCGGCGGAGAAGGTGGATTCCTGCATCGCCCGTTTGCAACGGTTCGGCGTTGTGGAGGTGACCCGCTCCGGCCCGATGGCGATGGTCCGGGGCCAGGGGGAGGCCGCGCCGGCCGAGCGGGTGGCAGAGGCCGCCGCATGACCGCCGGTTTTCGCAGCAGCCTTCCCCGACCCTGAGGGGGCAAAAGCCCGTCAACCGCATAAATCCCGCAACCGGAGGTATCCCGATGGCGCGCATTTACTATGACGCGGATGCCGATCTCAGCCTGCTGAACGGCCGTCGGATCGCCGTTCTGGGTTACGGCAGCCAGGGCCATGCCCATGCCCTGAACCTCAAAGACAGCGGCTGCGATGTGTGTGTGGGCCTCTACCGGGGGAGCAAGTCCTGGGCGAAGGCCGAGGCGGACGGACTGCCGGTCTACGAGGTTCCAGAGGCGGTGCGGCGATCCGACATCATCGTGATGCTGGTGCCGGATCCGGCCCAGCCCGCCCTCTACCGGGAGGCCGTGGCGCCGAATCTCTCCCCGGGCAAGACCCTCATGTTCGCCCACGGCTTCAACATCCGGTTCGGCCAGATCGTCCCGCCCCCCGACGTGGACGTGAGCATGGTGGCCCCGAAATCCCCCGGGCACCGGATGCGGGAGGTTTTCAAGGAAGGAGGAGGGGTTCCGGCGCTGGTCGCCGTCCATCAGGATGCGACGGGGAAGGCGCTGCCGACCGCTCTCGCCTACGCCAAGGGCATCGGATGCACCCGCGCCGGGGTGATCGAGACCACCTTCGCGGAGGAAACCGAGACCGATCTCTTCGGCGAGCAGGTGGTGCTGTGCGGGGGAGTCACCCATCTGATCAAGGCGGCCTTCGAGATCCTGGTGGAGGCCGGCTACCAGCCGGAGATCGCGTATTTTGAGTGCCTCAACGAGCTGAAGCTGATCGTGGATCTGATGTATCAGGGCGGCCTTTCTTACATGCGCTATTCGGTCAGCGACACAGCGGAATACGGCGATTACCGCAGCGGGCCCCGGGTGATCGACGATCACGTGCGGGCCACCATGAAGCAGATCCTGGAAGAGATCCGCAGCGGGGCGTTCGCCGAGGAATGGATCGAGGAGAACGCGAAGGGCCGTCCATGGTTCAACGCCAAGCGCGAGGAGGAGCGCAAACACCCGATCGAGGAAGTGGGCCGCCGGCTGCGGGCGATGATGCCCTGGCTGAATCCGAAAGAGGTGTGAAGCGGGGCAACCGCTCCCCGCCAGCGAAGCGATCCACAACGGGAAAGGAGGTCCGGATGGGGGATGACGTCGTTCGGATTTTCGATACCACGTTGCGGGACGGCGAGCAATCGCCGGGGGCGACCCTCACCGTGGAGGAGAAGCTGGAGATCGCCCGCCAGCTGGTCCGCCTGGGGGTCGATATCATTGAAGCCGGCTTCCCGATCGCCTCGCCGGGCGATTTCGAGGCGGTGCGGCGGATCGCCCGGGAGATCGGCCCCCTGGGGAAGGACCGTCCGAACGGCCCGCCGGTGATCGCCGGGCTGGCCCGGGCGAACCCGGAGGACATCGACGCCTGCTGGGAGGCGGTGCGAGAGGCCCCCCGCCCGCGGATCCACGTCTTCCTGGCAACCTCCGATATCCACCTGCAATACAAGCTGCGGATGACCCGGGAGGAGTGCCTGGCCCGGATCCGGGAGATGGTGGCGTATGCTCGCCGTCTGTGCGACGATGTGGAGTTCTCCCCGGAAGACGCAGGGCGCACCGATCGCGATTTCCTGATGCAGGCGCTGACGGCGGCCGTGGAGGCGGGAGCGACCACCCTGAACATCCCCGACACGGTGGGCTACACCACGCCGGAGGAGTTCGGGGCCCTCTTCGCCGAGATCCGCCGCCGGGTTCCGGGGGTGGAACGGGTGATCCTTTCCGCCCACTGCCACAATGATCTGGGCCTGGCCACCGCCAATACCCTGGCCGCTATCCGGAACGGCGCCCGCCAGGTGGAGGTCACCGTCAACGGCATCGGCGAACGGGCGGGCAACACAGCCCTCGAAGAGGTGGTCATGGCCCTCCACACCCGGCGGGATGTCTTCGGGGTGCGCACCCATATCGACACCACCCAGATCTATCGCACCAGCCGCCTGGTGAGCGCCCTCACCGGTATCCCGGTCCAGCCCAACAAGGCCATCGTGGGCGCGAACGCTTTCGCCCACGAAGCCGGCATCCACCAGGATGGGATGCTGAAGAACCCGCTGACTTATGAAATCATGCGGCCGGAGACCGTAGGGGTGCCGGAATCCCGCCTGGTCCTGGGGAAGCACTCCGGACGACACGCCTTCCGGGTCCGCCTGGAGCAGATGGGCTATCACCTCCCGCCGGACGCCTTCGAGGAAGCGTTCCGCCGGTTCAAGGCGCTATGCGATCGCAAGAAATACGTGACGGACTTCGACCTGGAAGCCCTGATGGCCGATTTCACCCAGAGCAGCGGCCAGAACTGGCGCCTGGATACGCTGCAGGTGACCTGCGGCACGCCGCTGATCGCCACCGCCACCGTCCGCCTGATGGGGCCCGACGGAGAGGTCCGCGTAGGCACGGGGACAGGGAACGGGCCGATCGACGCGGCTTACCGGGCCATCGAGGCCGCTCTGGGGATGCAGGCCCGCCTGCTGGAGTTCAACGTCCACGCAGTGACCCCAGGGCGCGACGCGATGGGGCGTGTCTTCATCCAGGTGGAAGATCCGCATACTGGCCGCCTGGCCGGCGGCTTCGGCGCCGACACCGACATCGTGGTGGCCGCCGCCAAGGCCTATCTGCACGCCCTCCTGCGGCTGGGCCACGCCCCTCAGACCGCTCCGGTGGAAAGGATGTCCATCCCGGTTCCGTAGCCATCTATCCGCCTGAGCGTTGCGCAGCGAGTTCCCTTTCAGGGGTTTGGAAGCTGGCCCAAAGCATCCTCCTGATTCCGCAGGCGAAGAAGCGACAACGCGCTCGAGCGAAGAAACACGATCCGGAGGTTCACCGATGGGCATGACCATGGCCGAGAAGATCATCGCCGCTCATGCCGGGCTGGATCACGTGGAGCCAGGGGATTTAGTGGAGGCCCGGGTCGATTTCGTGATGGCCAACGACATCACCGCCGCCCTGGCCATCCGGGAGTTCGAGAAACTGGGCGTGGAAGGGGTGTTCGACCGGGAGCGGGTCGCCTTCGTGGCCGACCACTTCGTCCCGCCCCCCAACATCAAGGCCGCCGAGCAGTGCATGACCGTCCGCACCTGGGCCCGGCGCAAAGGGATCCTCTACTTTGAAGGGGGGCGGGATGGCGGCATTGAGCACATCGTGCTGCCGGAGCAGGGCCTGGTGCTGCCCGGGGAGATCATCATCGGGGCGGATTCCCACACCTGCACCTATGGGGCCCTGGGCGCCTTCTCGACGGGCGTGGGCTCCACCGACGCCGCCGTGGCCATGGCCACCGGCCGGCTCTGGCTTAAGGTGCCCCCCACGATGCGCCTGTTCTACCATGGGACGCTCCGCCCATGGGTCACGGCGAAGGATCTCATCCTCCACACCATCGGCCACATCGGGGTCGATGGGGCGCTCTATATGGCCATGTTCTTCACCGGGCCCGTGATCCGGAGCCTCAGCATGGATGGACGGTTCACCATCACGAACATGGCGATTGAGGCGGGGGCGAAGGCCGGGTTGATGGAGGTGGATGAGAAGACCCTGGATTACGTCCGCCCCCGGGCGAAGCGCCCCTTCACGGTTTATCGGGATGACCCGGACGCCCGGTATGAGGTCGATCTGGATTTCAACGTCAGCGACTGGGAGCCGGTGGTCGCGGTGCCCCACCTGCCCTCGAACGTGCGGCCGGTGAGCGAGCTCACCGACATCCGGATCGATCAGGTGTTCATCGGCTCGTGCACGAACGGGCGCATCGAGGATCTGCGGCTGGCCGCCCGGATCCTCCAGGGCCAGCGGGTGCATCCCGAGGTTCGCTGCATCATCATCCCGGGCAGCGGGCCGACTTACCGGCAGGCGCTGGAGGAGGGCCTGATCGATATCTTTGTGGAAGCCGGCGCGGTGGTGGGCCTGCCCTCGTGCGGCCCATGCATGGGCGGATACTCCGGCGTGCTGGGGCCGGGGGAGCGCTGCGTCTCCACCACCAATCGCAACTTCATCGGCCGCATGGGCCATCCGACCAGCGAGGTGTATCTGGCCAATCCGGCGGTGGCCGCGGCCAGCGCCATCCTGGGGCGCATCGCCAGCCCGGAGGAAGTGAGGGCTCAGGCCGTGGCCGCGTAAGGCCCCGGAAGCTCGAGGGGTTCACTTCCGCGATCCGGATCATAAGAGGCTTTCCGCTTCACAATGCGTTCCGATACCCACCCTGCGGAATTCCTGAGACACAAGGAGGAAGATCCCATGAAGGACTCGCGCTCGGTCTGGGAGGAATTTCTGGAGGAAGCGATCCCCTCCTGGGAGGCGGATCCAGAGGAGGATCCCGCGCGCAGCTCCCATCCGACGAACTGGGTGGTGGATTGCATGATGGGCTGCTATAACTTCACCGAACCCGAAGAGGATTGAGGAGGGAAGCCATGCGCTTCCACGGGCGCGCCTGGGTTTTCGGGGACAACATCGACACCGATGTGATTATCCCGGGGCGTTACCTGAACACCACGGACCCGAAGGAGCTGGCCGCGCATTGCATGGAGGGGATCGATCCGGAGTTTCCCCATAAGGTGCAGCCGGGGGACATCGTGGTGGCGGGACGCAACTTCGGGAGCGGCTCTTCCCGGGAGCACGCGCCGATCAGCCTGAAGGCGGCCGGGGTCTCCTGTGTGATCGCCAAATCGTTCGCCCGCATCTTCTTCCGGAACGCCATCAACATCGGCCTCCCGGTGCTGGAATGCCCGGAGGCCGTGGAGGCCATCTCGCCGGGGGATGAGCTGGAAGTCCATCTGGACACCGGGGAGATCCGCAACCATCGGACCGGCCAGACCTTTCGCGCCAAGCCCTACCCGCCCTTCATGCTGGAGCTGATCCGCGCCGGCGGGCTGATCCCTTACACCCGCGCTCGCCTGCAGCAGGAGCGAGCGTAGGCCCTCCCGAGGCTTTCGCCGCCTTCGGCGGCCTCGCGGAACAGGAACCGCGCTGTGCCCATTTCAGGATGCAGAGGAGGTCCATATGCCCTGTCGAGAAAGGAGGTGGACCCGGGTTGCCCTGCGCTGGGACCGCTGGATGGAGGTCCTGAGCGGGGCCGCCCGCGCCATCGCCGCCGCGTTCGGCCGGATCTCATATCCCCATTTCCACCCCATACCGGTCGAGGAGGTGCGCGATGGAGGCCGTCTGGCTTTACGATACGACGCTGCGCGATGGAAGCCAGCGCGAAGGCATTTCGTTCACTGTTGAGGACAAGCTCCGGATCACGGAGAAGCTGGACGAGCTGGGCATCCATTACATTGAAGGGGGCTGGCCCGGCTCCAATCCGAAAGATGCGGAATACTTCCGCCGGGTCCGCCATCTGCCGCTTCGCCACGCCCGGATCGCCGCCTTTGGGATGACCCGGCGCCCCGGCCGGCGGGCGGAGGAGGACGAGAACCTGCAGGCTTTGCTGGAGGCGGAGACCCCCGTGGTGACCGTGGTCGGCAAGTCGTGGGATCTCCACGTCCATCGGGTGCTGGAGACCACGCTGGAGGAGAACCTGGCGATGATCCGGGAGAGCGTGGCCTTCCTGAAGGCCCACGGGCGGGAGGTGGTCTACGACGCCGAACATTTCTTCGATGGGTGGAAGCGGAATCCGGATTACGCCCTGGCGACCCTTCGGGCGGCCCAGGAGGGCGGGGCGGACTGGATCGTCCTCTGCGACACCAACGGGGGATCCATGCCCTGGGAGATCGAAGAGGGGGTCGATGCGGCGAAGCGCGCGGTCTCCGTCCCCCTGGGCATCCACACGCATAATGACTGCGAGCTGGCCGTGGCCAACTCCCTGGCCGCCATCCGCCGGGGCGCTCGCCAGGTGCAGGGGACCATCAACGGATACGGGGAGCGGGTCGGCAACGCCAACCTGATCTCCATCATCGCCAACCTCAAGCTCAAGATGGGGATCGACTGCGTGACCGACGAGCAGCTGGCCCGTCTGACGGAAGTTTCCCGCTTCGTGGCTGAGGTGGCGAACCTGCCCCACGATTCCCATCAACCGTATGTGGGGGCCAGCGCCTTCGCCCACAAGGGCGGCATCCACGTGGCGGCGATCCTCAAGGTCGAAGAAAGCTATCAGCACATCGATCCGGCCCGCGTGGGCAACGTCAAACGGGTCCTGGTCTCCGAGCTCTCCGGGCGCGGGAACATCGTGGCCAAGGCCCTGGAGTTCGGGCTGCGGCTGGATCCCGATGATCCGGCGGTGCAGGCGGTGGTGCGCCGCATCAAGGCCCTGGAGAACGAGGGCTTCTATTTCGAAGATGCGGAGGCCTCGGTGATCCTGATGCTGCGACGCGCGCAGCCGGATTACATCCCGCCTTTTGAGGTCCTCGATTACGTCGTGATGGTGGAACGCCGGGACGGCCGGGAGCCGGTTGCGGAGGCGGCGGTGAAAGTCCGGGTGGATGGGGAGACGGTGCACACGGCCGCGGAGGGCAACGGCCCGGTCAACGCCCTCGACGCGGCGCTGCGCAAAGCTCTTCTTCCCCGCTATCCGGTTCTCTCCCGTATCCACCTCACCAACTATCGGGTTCACATCCTGAACGGGGACGCCGGGACAGCGGCCCGGGTGCGGGTGTGGATCGAGAGCACCGATGGCCAGCGGGTGTGGCGGACGGTCGGGGCCTCCACGAACATCCTGGAGGCCAGCCGCCTGGCCTTGCAGGACAGCCTGGAGTTCGGGATCGGATAGCTGCGGTATCCGTCTCCGCACGGCGCCAGGCCAATCCGAAAGGGTTGCCGGCCGCACCAGGCGCTCGCCCCTCCTGATATTCCCGAGAAACGCTATTTGGGAAGCATCCCATGGGACGCTTCGTGATCGCTGTGCTGCCAGGAGATGGGATCGGACCAGAGGTCACCACGGAGGCCCTGCGGGTCCTGGAGGCCGTGGGGCATCGGTTTGGGCATCGCTTTGAGTTCCACGAGGCGCTGATCGGCGGGGCCGCCATCGACGCGACGGGGTCTCCCCTTCCCCCCGAAACGCTGGAGCGCTGTCGCCGCTCGGATGCGATCCTCCTGGGCGCCGTTGGCGGGCCCCGGTGGGATGATCCCACGGCTCCGGTGCGGCCGGAGCAGGGCCTCCTGGGCCTGCGCAAGGCCTTCGATCTGTTCGCCAATCTCCGTCCGGTTCGGGTGTTCCCGGCCCTCACCCATGCGACCCCATTGAAAGAGGGGATCGTGCGAGGGGTGGACATCCTCTTCGTCCGGGAGCTGACCGGGGGCCTGTATTTCGGCCCCCGCCAGGAAGCCGGACCGGAGGGTGAGGAGGCGTATGATACGATGCGCTACACCCGGCCGGAGATCGAGCGCGTGGTCCGGCTGGCCGCCCGCCTCGCCCGGGGCCGCCGGAAGAAGCTGACCTCTGTGGACAAGGCCAATGTGCTGGCCGCCTCCCGCCTCTGGCGACGGGTGACCGAAGCGGTGGTCCGGCGGGAATTCCCGGATCTCGCCCTGGAGCACCTCCTGGTGGACGCCTTCGCCATGCACCTGATCCGGCGTCCAGCGGTTTTCGATGTCGTGGTGACGGAAAATATGTTCGGAGATATCCTGACCGATGAGGCGGCGGTGCTGGCGGGATCCATGGGGATGCTGCCCTCCGCCTCCCTGGGGGAAGAACCGCCCGGCCTCTTCGAGCCGGTGCACGGTTCCGCCCCGGATATCGCCGGGCGCAACCTGGCCAACCCGATCGGGGCGATCCTGAGCGGGGCTTTGATGTTGCGCTACGGCTTCGGCCTGGAGGCGGAGGCCCGGGCGATCGAAGAGGCGGTGGAAGCGGCCCTGGAAGCGGGCTACCGCACCCGGGACATCGCGGACGGCGAGACCTGCATCGTCGGGACGCGCGAGATGGGCGAGGCCATCGCCCGATATATCCTGGACGGCGCATGACCGGCCGGCTGTCTGTCCCCTGATCCTTTGAGGCGGTCGGGGATCGGGTGGAGCGCCTTCAGTGCCCGGCGCAGCCCTGAAATCCCATGGATGAAACCCGCAGCACCGCTTCTGCTCCAATCCGGATCTGGAGGTTTCACCATGCCCATTCCTTCGAACGGTCGCAAGCATCGGAGCGCGCAGGTGACGGAGGGCCTGGAGCGCGCGCCGCATCGGGCCATGCTTCGGGCCGTCGGATTCCGGGACGAGGACTTCCGCCGGCCTTTCATCGGGGTCGCCAATACCTGGTTCGAGGCGCAACCCTGCAATCATCATCTGCATCGCCTCGCTGAGCTCGTCAAACAGGGGATCCGGGACGCCGGGGGAACGCCCATTGAGTTCAACGCCGTCCCGGCCAACGACGCCATCGGGATGGGCCATGAGGGCATGAAAGCTTCCCTGGTCAGCCGGGAGCTAATCGCGGATTCCATCGAGCTCGCCGCCATCGCCTATCAGCTGGATGCCCTGGTGACCATCGGGGGCTGTGATAAGACGCAGCCGGCCTGTGTGATGGCCATGGCCCGCCTGAACCTGCCCGCGATCTACCTGTATGGGGGAAGCGTTCCCCCGGGGAACTGGCGGGGGCGGGCGGTGACCATCCAGGACGTCTTCGAGGCGGTGGGGGCGGTGAGCCGCGGCCGGATGACCCTCGAGGAGCTGAGGGAGCTGGAGGAAGCCGCGGTGCCCACCTATGGCGCCTGCGGGGGGATGTTCACCGCCAACACCATGGCCTCCGCCTTCGAGGCGATGGGGTTGACCCTCCCCAACGGGGCCGCGCCGGTCGCCCCCAGCCGGGCCCGGGAGGAGCTGGCCTACGAGACCGGCCGGGCGATCGTCCGCATCCTGGAGGCCGGCATCCGGCCCCGGGATATCATGACCCGCGAAGCCTTCGAGAACGCCATCGCTGTGGCCGCCGCAATGGGCGGGTCCACGAACCTGATCCTGCACTTGCTGGCCATCGCCCACGAGGCCGGGGTTCCCCTCACCCTGGAGGACTTCGAGCGGGTCAGCGAGCGAACGCCTCATCTGGCGGACCTGAAACCCGCGGGCCGTTACGTGATGGCCGATGTGGATCGCATCGGCGGCGTGCCCGTGGTGATGAAGGCCCTGCTCCATGCCGGGCTGCTGCACGGGCACTGCCGCACCGTCACCGGCGAGACCATCGCCGAGCGCCTGGCCGGCGTGGTCTTCCCGGAGGATCAGGATGTTGTCCGGCCGGTCAGCCGCCCCCTGCACCCCACCGGCGGCTACGTCATCCTGCGCGGCAACCTGGCCCCCGAGGGCGGCGTCCTGAAGATCACGGGGACCACCAAACGCTATCACCGCGGCCCGGCGCGCGTCTTCGATCGGGAAGAGGACGCCTTCCAGGCGGTCAACACCGGCCGGATCCGGCCGGGCGATGTCGTCGTGGTGCGTTACGAAGGCCCGAAGGGCGGGCCGGGGATGCGGGAAATGCTGGTGGTCACCGCCGCCCTGGTGGGGCAGGGCCTGAAAGATGAGGTGGCCCTCCTGACGGACGGTCGGTTCTCCGGAGCCACCCACGGGCTGATGATCGGCCATATCTCGCCGGAGGCCGCGGTGGGAGGCCCGCTGGCGCTGCTCCAGGATGGCGACATCATCGAGATCGATGTGGATCGCCGGGTGGTGAACGTGGAGCTTTCCGAAGAGGAACTGGCCCGGCGCCGGGCGGCCTGGACCCCGCCGCCGCCAAAGTATACCCGGGGGCTTTTCGCCAAATACGCCCGCCTGGTCTCCTCCGCCGCCCGGGGGGCCATTTGCGAAGGGTAAATCCGGGAAGCAAGACGCCGATCACTTTGACCTCCAGAGAACGGCATCCGCACGGGGCAGAACTCGATGAGCGCGAAACCTTCCTTTCGAGTCGCGGTGCTGGGCGCGACGGGGATGGTCGGCCAGTGGCTGGTGCACCTGCTGGACCGTCATCCATGGTTTCGGGTGGTCGCGCTGACGGGGTCCGATCGCTCGGTGGGCCGCCCGTATGGCGAGGCGTGTCGCTGGCTGCTGAGCGCTCCGATGCCAGACTGGGCCGCCCGCATGGTCGTGCAGCCGACGGAGCCGGGGTTCGACGCGGAGATCGTGATCTCCGCCCTCCCCTCCGACATCGCCCGGGAGGTGGAGCCCCGGTTCGCCGCCGCGGGCTATCTGGTGGCCAGCAACGCTTCCGCCTACCGGATGACGTCGGATGTGCCCCTGGTGATGCCGGATGTCAACTTCGATCACCTGGGGTTGCTCTCCCACCAGCGCGAAAGCCGGGGCTGGTCCGGCGCCCTGATCACGAACCCCAACTGCACCACCACCGCGGCGGTCCTCCCCCTCAAAGCCCTGATGCCCTATGGCGTCCGGCGGGTGCATCTCGTAAGCCTGCAGGCCCTCTCCGGCGCCGGCTATCCCGGCGTCTCCGCCGTTGAGATCGCCGACAACGTCCTCCCCTATATTCCGGGGGAAGAAGAGAAGCTGGAAACGGAACCCCGCAAGCTGCTGGGGAAACTGCAGGACGGGAGGGTGGAAGCAGCGCCGGTGCGCCTGAGCGCGCAGACGAATCGGGTTCCCACCCTGGATGGACATCTGGTCTGTCTGTCGGTGGAGCTGGAGGAAGCGATCCGCCCCGAGGAAGCCGTGAGGGCGATGAACGGCTACCGTCCGCCGGAGGAAGTGGCGGATCTCCCGAGCGCGGTGGCCCAGCCGATCGTGGTGCGGACAGAGCCGGATCGGCCCCAGCCCCGCCTGGATCGCATGACAGGGGGCGGGATGAGCGTGGTGGTGGGACGGGTGCAGCCGTGTCCGGTCTTCACCCTGAAATTCGTGGCCCTCACCCACAACACCATCCGAGGCGCCGCCGGCGCCGCCCTCTTCAACGCCGAAGCTACTCTGCGCTGGATGGGGAGGGTATAGCGGCATGGGCCTCCCGGGGATGGGGGACCGCCTTTGATGATCCCCGATCCCCGGGAGCCCACTTCCTGATCTCACCGCGGGGGACGGGTGGCAGCTTCCAGGCCTCACCCCGTCAGGAGCGCTGGGAACAGCGCCACCCCGGCGATGTCTTCCCCATGGATGTCTTCCGCCAGATCCGCAGGAACCTCCCACAACGGCTCCTCTCAGGAGCGTCTGCAGAGCCTTGTGAGTTATGATAGGGAACATGAGTTCCGGCGGGGGATCCCGGGGAGGAAGGATGCGCGCGGGAGATGTGTTCGCATTGCTCACGCTGGGGGCGATCTGGGGCGCCTCGTATCTGTTTTTCGCCCTGGGAGTGCGGACGATCCCGCCTCTGACTTTCGTGACGGGGCGGCTGCTGATCGCCGCCGCCCTCCTTGGATTGTTCCGGCGGATCCGTCCTGGCCCCCGGGCGGATCCGCCGGGGGACGCTTACCTGACGATGGGGCTGTTCAACGCCGCGCTGCCCCATACGCTGATCGCCTGGAGTGAGCAGACCATCCCCAGCGGGCTGGCCGGGGTGCTGGTGGCCACCATGCCGCTCTGGGCGGCCGGATTCACCGCCATCGGGCTCCGGGAGGAACGGCCGTCCCGGCGCCAGCTGGCCGGTCTGGTCCTCGGCTTCCTGGGGATCCTGATCCTGCTGTTTCCGGATCTCCAGCGGGCATCCCATGCACACCTGATCGGCGAAGGAGCCGTGGTGGCAGCCGCCCTTTCCTACGCCGCGGCCACCGTTTACGCGCGGCGAGCCCTGCGGGGGGTCTCGCCAGTGGACGCGGCCATCGGTCAGCTGGGCTGGGGTGGGGCGCTGTTGCTGCCTTTCAGTCTGGTCCTGGATCAGCCATGGAGGCTCTCCCCAGCGCCGGAGTCCCTCGCTGCCCTGATCCTCCTGGCGGTCCTGGGCACTGCGATCGCCTATGTGCTGTATTACGGGCTGCTCCAGCGGGTGGGGGTGGTAGGGGTTTCCCTGGTGGTGTATCTCAACCCCATCTTTGCGGTGCTCTGGGGAGCGATCGGGCTCGGGGAACCCCTCTCCGGCTGGCTCCTCGGGGGCATGGCGCTCATCCTGGCCGGGGTGTTCCTGGCCGGGCGATGAGCGGAGCGGGGGGTGCTGTCGAAGGAATTCGACCTCCAGAGGCCTTCGGCCCGTGGCCGGCCTCCGCCGGCCAAAAGGCTTCCCGCGTCGGCGAAGGCCGACGTTCGGCGCAAAGCGCCTGGGGAGGCCGATTTCACTCGGCGCGATGTGCCCACTCCGTCAACCAGGCCGCGGCTTCCTCTACGCCGCCGGCGGCCTCCATGCGGTGTGCCCAGTCCCGCGCCCGCTCCCGGAAGGCAGGTTCCCGGAGCAGGACGGCGATGTGTTCCTGCCATTGACGGGGCGTGGCCTCGGAAGGCCATAGCACCAGGCCAACCCCCGCCGCCACCGCCCGACGGGCCTGCAGGTGCTGTTCCCCCGCATGCGGAACCATGAGCTGGGGGACGCCGTAAACCAGGGCGGCATGGGTAGTCCCCATCCCCCCATGGTGGATCACCAGATCCAGCTGCGGGAACAGGGCGGGGTAATCCACCCAATCCCAGAGCGGGAGATCCGGAAGCGCTCGCGCCACAGCCTCCCGAAGCCCGGGGGCGAAGGGGCTCCGCCCCAGAACCAGGAGGGGCTCGCCGCCCAGGGCCTGCACCGCGCGAGCCGCCCCAATGAAGAAGGCGGGATCCGCGGTGAAGGTGCTGCCCAGGGTGATCAGGACACGGGGGCGCGCGCGTGGGGGGGATGGCACCGTCGAGGCCTTCCGACGTCCCCCGAAGAACCGGTTCTGGGGATCCAGGCGGTCCAGATCGATGAACCAGCGAACCGGGAAGAAGACGATGTGCGCATACGGAGAGGTGATCTGGGGAAAAGGATCCACCCGCCAGAAGCGGGCGGTTAACCCGAGGCGCGCGGCGATCTCCGCCAGCCGGGCTTGGGCCGCTTCCACCTCGATTTGGGCCTCCGGAGTGGCGGGGGCCGGCCAGCGCCCGGCGGGGAACCCCACGACGATCAGAGGAAGCTCGTATCGCTCCGCGGCCCAGGCCGCGACGCCGGCGAAAGGCTCCGCCACGATCCAATCCGGGCGCCAGGTTTCGATCAGGGAGCTCAGGGCGCGCAGCGCCCGCGCATGCGCCTCAGGCTGGAGCCAGGCCTCCAGCGCCCGCTCCCGCCGCCGTCGCGCCCGCTCCGTGGGAGGGACATCCGGCGGGAGCGGGGGCAGCCATCGCCAGCCCACGGAGGGCAACAGGGCAAAGGGGAGGCCCCGACGGACCACGGCTTCCTGCACCAGGGATCCGCTGGCCCAGAGCACCCGATGGCCCCGTCGAGCCAGCGCCACCGCCAGATCCAGGTAACCCCCATAATCCAGGTGGCCCCATAAAGGGATCGAGATGAAGAGCCAGCGCTGAGGCTTCATGGTCCCATTCGAAGGGGTCCCCGGCCGACCTCCCGATGGCAGCGCTCGCAGGCCGGGATCACCGCTTCCCGGATCGTGAAGAAAGGCTCCAGGCTCTCTATATGCGAAGGGTGGCAATCCACGCAGCCCACCGACGTCCGAAGGTCCGGCCGGAGCAGGTCCGTGTGAAAGTGGTTCTCGAAGGTCGGAACGGTCACCGGATTCGGTTCTCCGGGGGACACGCCCCCGCGTTCCGGCTCACGGATGTGACAGAGCCGGCATCCGGCCTCCGGAAGGAAGGAAAGGCGAACCGGATGGCGGGGCGTATCCGGGGGGACGAGCGGCGTGCGGGCGGTATTCCATGCACCCAGGGCGAGGGCAACGGCGCGATGGGGAAGGGATTGATCGCCCCGATGGCATCCCACGCAGGAGATCCCGGCGGCCGCGTGGGCGGCGGCGAGGTCCGCGGGCCGCCCTTCCCGGGCGGCCATCGCCCGGCCAACGTAGGTGGTCTCCGGGCGCAGATGGCAGCCCGCGCAGAAGGGATCACCCTCCTCCGCCCGCGAAACCCAGAGCGCCGCGCCGAGGGCGGCGACCAGGGCGCCGCTCAGGATCAGCCCCACCCCTTTCCAGGAGATCATCGATCTTCCTTCGCTCTGCCGCTCGAATGGAAAGCGTGATTCGCTGGCCTGGATTCACCCCGATGAGCTGGCGGATAGCAGCCGTCGGGCCTCCTTCAGGGCCTCCGGCTCCCCGATCAGGACCGCCAGATCTCCGGGTTGAAGGATCAAGCGGCCATCCGGGATCAGGGAGAGGGACTTCCGCCGGACCACCGCGATCCGGCATCCGGATGGCCAGGAGATTTCTCCCAGGGGCCGTCCGGCAGCGGGCGCGTCGGCTCCCACGGGGACTTCGAGGATCTCCACGCCGCTTAAGGCGTGCAATCGGATCTGGTCCAGGCGATGCTGCAGCAGGCGCTTCCGGGCCAGGGCCAGATCATACCCCCGCACCACTTCCTCCCGCCGCACGATCCCGATCACCCGCTGAGGATCCTCCCGGCTCACCACAGGGACCTGCCCGATATCCCATGCGCTCATCCGCCGGACAGCCTCCGCCATGCTTTCATCGGGGAACACGGTAATCACAGGGCGCCTGGCGATCCGCCCCACTGGCTCCTCTGACTTCCCATCCATCAGAGCCATTTCCAGGTCTCGCAGCGTCACGATCCCCCATAGCCGTCCTTCCACAGTTTCCACGATGGCCGTTCGCCGACGATGGTGGGTGAGGGCCTCCAGTGCTGCCTCCACCCTCATCTCCGAGGGGATCCGAACGACGCTGGGGTTCATGACCTCTTCCACCCGGATCCCCTCCATGACATCCACATCGCGTCCCCGGGAGAGGCGAAGGCCCCGTCGGCGCAGGGCCTCCGTATACAGGCTGCCCGGCTGCAACTGCTCGCTCAGGACCGTGCTGAGGCCCACAGCGGCCATCAGGGGAAGGATGATCCGGTAATCCCGGGTCATCTCAAAGAGCAGCAAGGTGGCGGTGAACGGGGCGCGCACCGCTCCCGCCAGCACCGCCGCCATCGCGACCATTGCGTAGGCCGAGGGAGGAGCCACCCAGGCCGGGATCAGATCCTTAAGGAGCGCCCCATATCCGTAGCCCAGCATCGCCCCGACGAACAGGGCCGGGGCGAACACGCCGCCCACAAATCCGGCGGCCAGGGAGAACGGCGTCAGGATCATCTTGAGGAACATCAGCGCCAGGGCCAGCTCCGGGCGCCAGGGCTCCCCCTGCAACACGGCTTCGATGGTGGAATAGCCAACCCCCAGCGCCTGGGGCGCAACCAGCCCGATCAGGCCCAGGATCAACCCGGCCGCAGGCGTTCGGATCCAGTCCGGGAGGGAGAGGCGGCCCGCGGCCTCCCGCATTCCATACAGCAACCGGATGTAAACCGTAGAGATCAATCCGGCCGCCAGACCGAGGATCAGATACAGCGGAAGCTCCAGGGGATGACGGAACGCGTAAGCAGGCACCTCAAACGCCGGATGGGGTCCCAAGAACATCTGGGCGACCAGGGCGGCGGCCACTGCGGCCAGAACCAGGGCCGTGATCGGGGCGACAGCGAATTCCCCCAGCAGGATCTCCGTGGCGAAGAGAACCCCCGCGATCGGCGCGTTGAAAGCGGCGGCGATCCCTCCCGCTGCGCCAGCGGCCACCAGCAAGCGCATGGAATCCTCGGAAACCCGCAATCGCTGACCCAGAGCCGACCCCAGGTTCGCCCCGATCTGGACGCTGGGATCCTCCGGCCCAACGGAGGCTCCTGTGCCGATGGAGAGGATGGCCGCCAGGATCTTCCCGGGGATTTTCCAATAAGGAAGACGCCCGCCCGCGGTGGCGATGGCCAGGATCAGGCCGGCGACTCCGGGCATCTCCTCCCGCTCCCGGGATATGCGGAGGATGGCTACGACAGCAAGCCCGCCGAACATGGGGATAAGAACCCGGATCCATCCCCCGGATGGCCAGCGGTTGAGGAAGGTGAGGGTGTAGAGCCCCTGGGACAACCCCTCCACCGCGCGGCGGAAGAGGACCACGCCAACCCCCGCCCCGAGGCCGACAACGGAGGCCAGGATCATGGTGAAGGCATTCTCAGAGAGATGGATTCGGAGACGAGGCCAGCGAAGCCATCCCCTCATATTTCACGCCTTGGGGCTCTCCGCCTGGGATTCCGACCAGCCGACCTCCGCCCCGGGGCCCCCTCCGGCTTTCTGGAAACGGAGAACAAGCCGGTTCCGGATCAGGATGGCCAGCCCGGCCGCCAGGGCGATCAGGGAGAAGACCTGAGCCGCGGCGATATTCCCCAGTTTCCAGGCGTCCGGCCGCAGGGTCTCGATCCAGAGACGGCCCACCGGATACCAGACCAGATAAAGGGCGAAAAGATCTCCATCCCGAAGGCGATGCCCCAGCCGCCGGCTTACGTTGAACAGGATGAGGAACCCGATGGTGTTCCACAGCGACTCGTAGAGGAACACCGGATGGAAGCGCGTCTCCGGCGGCAGGGTCAGATGCTGAGGCAATCGACGCTCGAGGGGGATGGGAATCCCCCAGGGCAGCGTAGTGGGGGGGCCGTAGAGCTCCTGATTAAAGAAGTTCCCCCAGCGGCCGATGGCCTGGCCCACCAGGATCGAGGGGGCCACGATGTCCAGCCAGCGCCAGATCGCCAGCCGATGACGGTAGGCGTAAAGGAAGAATCCGATCAGCCCTCCGATGAGGGCCCCATAAATGGCCAGCCCCCCCTCCCAGATGTAAAGGATCTTGATCGGGTTCTCCCGGTAATAGGACCATCCGACGGCGCCCTCGGGGTTGGAGAACACATGGTAAAGGCGGGCGCCGATCAGCCCCAGGAGGAAGACGACCAGCAGGCCATCCCACACATGATCGGGATTCTCCCCACGCCGGCGGGCCTCCGCGGCGGCCAGCCATGCGCCGAGCAGGATCCCGATCATCAACAGGAGACCATAGGCCCGAATGGCGAAGTTGCCCACACAGAGGATCGCTCCCGTGGTTCCCGGCGGACAGAACATAGGGACCTCCCGGCATGCGTCGGATCGACTGCATCTCCCCCATTATAGCCTCATGGCCTCTCCGATCGCCGGGGAGCGCCATCCTCGTTTTCGAGCGCCGATCTCCTGCTGCTACCGGAGCCTTCGGGTGAAAGAGAGGCCAAAGGGATCGCCAGGGGCTGGCCGGAAGGGTTCGGGCTAAAATAGGCGTGAGACGGACGTTGTCCGATCGGAAATCGCCCTTTCAGATCCATCGGGAGGCATCCATGCTGCGCACCCGATGTCCTTATTGTGGCCGGCCCTTCTCCATCTCCCGGGAGGAGGCCGGGGCGATCCTGGCCCAGGCGCTGGCGGCAAACGCCCGCTACGGCACCCGCGAGTGCCCCTTCTGCCGCCGCGTGGTCAAGATCGGGCTGGCCGAGCTCCGCCGGGCCGCACCGGCTCCGGTCGAAGCCCCTGCCGGAGCGGAGGCCGGCCCGGAAGCCCCAGCCCCCTCCGCCGCCCCCTCACCCGCCCCGGCTCCCCAAGGGGAGACCGCGGAGGAACCTGAAGCTCTGGAACCGGTCACCCCCTCGACCGGGGAGACTCCATCCCTGGAGGGATCGATTGAACCCCTCAGCCGGCGGCGTGGAAAGCGGACGAAAGGGGAAAAAGCGGAGGCAAGCTCATCCGCGCCGAGGCGAGCCCGAGCCCATCGCGCTGGGGCTCCCCCCGAGGAGGAAAAACCCGAACCCCTTCAGCGCCCCAGGAACAGGAAAAGGAAGGCCGGGTGATACGCCCGGATCTTCCCCAAAGGAGGCGGAAAGAGAGCCTGCGTCGATGATCCCGATCCGAAGGAGGCGATCGAATGCATGAGATGCGAAGTCTTCTCCAGCATCCAGGGTGGAGCGAGGCCATGGCCCTGAAGGGCGACCAAGTGGAGGTGCGGGATCCCGCCTGGATCCGGCAGGAGGGGATCGACCTCCTGGTCCGCCAGGCCGTCTTCGGGAGCCCGGCGGAGAAAGCGGAGGCCCGCCGATGGATCTTCCGCATCGGCGAGGCCCTGGGGATCATGCCGGCATCCATCCATGAGCTTTACGCCGCGCGGGGTCGGGGCGAGATTCCCCCCACTTTCACCGTGCCCGCCATGAACCTGCGGGGGATGACCTATGAGATGGCCCGGGCCGCCTTCCGGGCCGCTCTCCGCCTGGATGCCGGCGCGATCATTTTCGAGATCGCCCGCAGTGAGATCCATTACACCGATCAACGGCCGGAGGAATACGCTGCCGTGATCGCCGCCGCAGCCATTAAGGAAGGGTTCCGCGGGCCGCTCTTCCTCCAGGGCGATCACTTCCAGATCTCCGCAAAGGCTTACGCCAAAGACCCCGAGCGGGAACTCCAGGCCGTGCGGGATCTCACCGCCGAGGCGGTTGCGGCCGGTTTCTTCAATATCGATATCGACACCTCCACCCTGGTGGATCTCTCGAAGCCCACGCTGGATGAACAGCAGCGGCTGAATTACACCCTTTGCGCCGAGCTGACCCGCTATATCCGCTCCATCGAACCGCCCGGTGTGACGATCTCGGTGGGTGGGGAGATCGGGGAAGTGGGCGGGAAAAACAGCACCGTGGAAGAGCTGCGGGCCTTCATGGACGGCTACCGCCGGCATCTGGGCGATGCGGTGGGGATCAGCAAGATCAGCGTGCAGACGGGCACCACCCACGGCGGGGTGGTGCTGCCGGACGGGCGGCTGGCCCAGGTGGCCATCGACTTCGAGGCGCTCCGGGCCCTTTCCCGAGCGGCGCGTCTGGAATACGGGCTGGCGGGCGCGGTGCAGCATGGGGCCAGCACCCTGCCGGAGGAGGCTTTCCACAAGTTCGTGGAATGCGAGGCCTGCGAAGTCCATCTGGCCACCGGCTTCCAGAACCTGGTCTTCGATCTGCTGCCCGCGGCCTTCCGGGAGGAGATCTACGCCTACCTGCGGGCGCACCATGCGGATGAGTGGAAGCCTGGGGAGACCGAGGAGCAGTTCTATTACAAGGCCCGCAAGCGGGCGTGGGGGCCGTTCAAGCAGGCGTTCTGGGAGCTGCCCGAGGAAGTCCGGGGTCCGATCCGCGAGGCCCTCGAAGCCCGTTTCGCGTTGCTTTTTGAGCGGCTGGCCGTGGCCGGCACGCGGGAGCTGGTCGCACAATGGGTGCGAGCCGTTCCCTTCCCCCGGGCCATGCCCGCAGCCCCGGAGCTTCGCCGTTCTCACGAAGAGGTGGAAGGCCTGGCGGATTAGCCGGGTTTCGGGGCGGCGGGGCGGATGGCTTTGCTGCCCACCCCGCCGCCCCCTTCTTTAGCGACCGGTTTAGCGACCGGCGCGGGCGGCCCACAGGCCGGCGCCGATGATCAGAGCCCCCCCGAGGAAATGGGAGAGCCCGAGCGGCTCCCCCAGCAGAAAGTGCCCCAGCAGCGCCCCATAGATCGGCAGGGTGTTGTAGAACATCATGGCACCGCCGGGTCCCAGACGGCGCACCCCCTCGTTCCAGGCGAGAAAGCCCAGCACCGTCGGAGCGACCCCGATATAGAGCACGGCCAGCGCGACCTCCGGGCGCCAGCGGAGCGGGAAGGAGAGCTGCTCCACCAGCGCGGCGGGGATTAAGAGCGGCAGGGCCAGGGCCATCGATAAGGCCGTGGTGGAGATCGCCGAGCGTCGGGCCATCACCTTCCGCCCCAGCACCGAGTAGATCCCCCACAGCGTGAGCGCCATCAGCACCAGCAGATCCCCGAGATTGCCGTGGAAGGTTTCCCAGAACGTCCCTTCGCCGTTGGAGATCACCACGATCACCCCGAGAAGCCCCAGGAGGGCAGCCGTCAGCTGGCGGGGCGTCAGGGGTTCCCGGATGAGGAGGGCAGCGAGAAGGCCGGTGATCAGCGGGCCCAGGCCGTTGATCAGGGTGGCGTTCACCGCGGTGGTGTAACGCAGGCCCCAGTAGAGCGTGGGGGCGAAAAGCGCCACGCCGGTCAGGGCCATCGCGAGAAGAAGGGGGGCATCCGCGCCCGGGCGTCGGTCCTCCAGCGGGCGGGACCGGAGCAGCCATGCAAAGCAAAACGTGGCGATGAGGAATCGGAGGGCCGATAACGTCAGCGGGCCGATGCTATCGCGCAGCCATCGCCCCAGGGTCATATTCGTAGCCCAGGTGAAGGTGGCCAGGTTGACCAGGAGCATGCCGATCCCGATCGATTCCCCAGCGCCCAGCGCCCCCCGCTTCCGGGAGATCCCTGCCTTCGCTGGCTCCATCCCCGCCTCCTCTGGAGAAGAGCGGAGCTCCCGCGTGGGGAGCAATCCGCCTTGATGCCCCTGCTGCGAAAAACCCAGCCGCTCAGAGAGAATCGGCGGAGCGGTTCAGACCCTCTCCGAAACCGCGGGCAGGGTGAACACGAAGCAGGCGCCCCGCCCAGGCTCGCTGAAGGCCTGAATGCGGCCCCCATGGGCCTCCACCGCGTGGCGGGCGATGGCCAGCCCAAGGCCGCTGCCGCCCCCTCCCCGATGGCGATCCCGGCGATAGAAGCGCTCGAAGATCCGGGGGAGATCCTCCGGCGGGATCCCGGGCCCGGTATCCGACACCTCAATCGCCACCCATTCCCCCTCCGACCAGGCCCGCACCCGCACCTCACCCCCAGGGGGCGTGAACCGGATGGCATTGTCTATGAGATTCCCCAGCGCCCGTCCCGCCCATTCCGGATCCGCCCACACCCGGAGGCCTTCCGGAAGGTCCTGTTGAACCGTTAAGCCCTTGGCCTGCCACAGAGGAGCGAACCGCTCGATCCAGCTCTGCACCCAGGGGCGGATCTCCAGGGCTTCATACGCCAGGGGCCATTCCCCGGCCTCCAGACGGGCCAGATCCAGCAACGTGTTGACCAGCCGGATCAGCCGGTCCAGCTCACCGGTCAGGCGCTCCCAGGAGGCCGGAAGAGGATCCGCCGGCTTCAGCTCGTCCAGCAACAGACGGATCGTGGCGAGGGGCGTTCGCAGGTCGTGGGCGACATTGGCCGTGAGCTCCCGCCGTGCCCGTTCCGCTTCCCGCTGGCGCGTGATATCGATCAGCGCCAGCCCCCAGCCCCCGGACCACGCCCAGCTGGTGCCCAGCCACCAGCGATCCCTCCACCGGATCTCGGCGGTCCCCGTCGCGTTCAGGAGCGTCTCCAGTTCGGGGGAGGGGATCGCTTCCAGCAGGGCGCGGCCCGGCCGGGCGTTCAGCTGCTCCATCGCCGGATGGTTCGCCCACAGGATCCGCTGGTCCCGGTCGAGCAGAAGGAGCGCCTCCACCCCGCCCGGCTTCAACCCTTCCAGCCAGGACGCGATGCGATCGCACTCGGCGGCCAGCGCCCGTCGCGCCCGTTGCGCCTCCCGGACCGCCTCTTCCAGCTGGCGCTGCCGGCGATGGAGGACAAGCAAACCAGCCAGCGCTCCCAGCAGGAGAATCCCCAGGAGAAGTGGGATCCCGATCATCATCGCTGAGCCATTCGAAAAAGGATCGAGGAGGACAAGACGGGCGGTTCTGGCCGCCTGCCCATCCCCCCGCCGATCAACCTTCAAAGCGATAACCGATCCCTCGCACCGTGACGATCCGCCGGGGATGTGCGGGATCTTCCTCGATCTTCTCCCGAAGCCAGCGGATATGGGTGTCCACCGTTCGGGTATCCACCGGGTGTTCCACCCCCCAGACCCGTTCAAGCAGGAAGGCGCGGCTGAGGACGCGGCCGCGGTTCTGAATCAGGGCGGCCAGGAGGTCGAACTCCTTGAGGGTGAGGCGGAGCTCCTGGCCGCCCTTATAGGCCTTGCGGGCCAGCAGATCCAGAGTCAGATCCCCCGCGGTCAACGTCGTCGCCGGGCGACCCCGAACCCGACGGAGGAGGGCCCGGACGCGGGCGATCAGCTCCCCGACGTGGAAGGGCTTCACCACATAATCGTCGGCCCCCACCTCCAGCCCGATGATCCGATCCACCGGCCCGCTGCGAGCTGTGAGCATCAGGATGGGGACATCGCTTTCCCGGCGGAGGATCCGGCAGACCGAAAGGCCATCCAGCGTGGGCAGCATGAGGTCGAGAATGATCAGATCGGGCTGGAGCGCGCGGGCCAGCTCCAGCGCCTCCCCGCCATCCCCGGTGGCGATCACCTCAAAACCCTCCCGCCGAAGCTGATCCGCCAGGGTCTCCCGCAACGACGGATCGTCTTCCACCAGTAACAGACGCATGCTCGCCTCGCTCTCAGGCTCACACCGCTTCCGTTCCCGCCTCGGAGAGCGACGGGTTTCCCGCGGATATTGCGACCTTATCGGTCGGATGGTTCGCTTCGGAAGCCCCCTGCGTCAATCGAACCGGAAGCGCTCCTCGGCCAGCGCATACAGACGCCGCCAGACCAGACGGTTGAAAGCGACGACAGTCATGATCATCATCAGCGTGGCGGCCAGCAGCATGGGGTAGTCTCCACGCCCGGTCGCCTGGGCGATCAGCGCCCCCAGCCCCAGCGTGGCATGGGCCTGCCCGGCGAACTCCACGTACTCCGCCACGATCGTCGCGTTCCAGGCCCCTCCGCTGGCCGTGATTAAGCCGGTGACGAGATAGGGAAAAACGGCCGGCAGGATCAGCACCCGCCAGCGTTCCAGACCCCGAATCCCCAGGATCTCCGTGGTGAAGATCAGATCCCGCGGGATCGCCGAGGCGCCCGCAATGATATTGAAGAGGAGATACCACTGCGTCCCCATCAGCATAAGGGCAACCGCGGCCAGCTCCAGGCCCATCGGGAGGCGGAGCAGGAAGAGCAGGATCACCGGGAAGAGGGCGGTCGCCGGAATGGAGGCGACCACCTGGATGAGCGGTTGAACCCGTGCCGCCAGCGACCGATTCATCCCAATGGCCACCCCCAGAGGAACGGTCCAGGCCAGGGCGATCAGCTGAGCGAGGAGGACACGAGCCATAGAGGAAAGGGTGGCAAGCCCGAGCAGAGGCAGGCTGGACAGCGGAAGGGCGCTCAGGAGACGGAGGGCCGCATGGACCCCATAGGCGAATCCGAGGCCGGCGATGGCTACCAGCGGGAGCAGGAAAACCCAGGCCGGGATCGGGTTCAGCGCCGGACGGGCCACAAGCCGCGCGCTCCAGCCTCCCAGCACGGCATCCACCCGTTCCAGCAAAGGGTTCCAGATCCGCTCGATGAACCATTCGGACACGGTGGCCCGCTGCCACAGGTCGTAAAGCCATGAGGAAGCGGCCTCGTCGCTCTCCACCATTTCCAGCCGGAATTTATCCGCCCACGCCAGCAAGGGGCGCCAGAGCAACTGATCCATCCCCACAATGATCCCCACCAGGGTCACCAGCCCCCAGGCCAGGGCTTGCAGATCCCCCTGCTCCGCGGCGAATTGAAGATAGGTCCCCAAACCGATCAATCGGAAGTCCCGGGCGCCCACGGTGAAGGTCTCAGCCGCCATCAGGAAGAACCAGCCCCCGGCCCAGCTCATCATGCTGTTCCAGATCAAAGCAATGGCCGCATGGGGAAGCTCCAGGTGCCGGAAACGCAGCCAGGGGTTCAGCCGGAAGATCTGGGCGGCCTCCCGGAGATCGGTCGGGATGGTGATCATGGACTGATAGAAGCTGAAGGTCAGGTTCCAGACCTGGCTGGTGAAAATCAGGATGATGGAAGCCAGCTCGACGGCGACATCCTCGGGCAGGATCGCGGTGAGGGAGAGGGCGACCACCGGCAGGAACGAGAGAATGGGGACGGATTGCAGGACATCCAGCACCGGGAGGATCACGGCCCCTGCCCAGCGCTGGGTGGCCGCCACATATCCCACGGTGAGCGAAAACAGGAGGGACAGCGCGTAGGCGGCCGCCATGCGCAAAAGCGAGCGAACGGCATAGTAGGGAAGGGCCTCCGGGGACAACCGGATCACAGGCCCGGAGATGGCAGCCGGGGCTCGAACGGCCAGGGTCATCCCCAGCACCAGCACAGCCATCAGCAGCAATAGAATCCCGATGTCCGCCCCGCTCAGGGCGACACGGATCGGGATGAAGGCCCCGAAGAAGCGCCGCATCGGTCATGCTCCCCGCCATGAATGATCGAGAGCCTGAAGGTCAAGGCGAGGCCCCTTCCGCCTCGGGATCTCCCCTCCCCTGGAGCCCCATGGGCCTGTGACCCCTATTCAGACCCACCTTCGGGGCCCGCCGAGCTCGGTAAAGCCCGAATATCATTTTAGCGCAGGGAAGCCTTTCCCGGCGGCTCCATCGCCGGGTCATGAGCGTTCCACCGATCGCGCCTTCAGGGGAGGCGGACCGCCTTCACCCCCCGTTCCAGCGCAGAACCTGCCGGGATCGCAAGCCGGGGAGAGTTTGCCTTCCGCCCTTCCGCTCCCTATAATCAAACCGCTTTGCCCGGAACCATTTTTGAGGATGAGCGGCCAATGCGGAACCGAAACCTCTGGCTGGTCATCATCGGCCTTCTGGCAATTTTCGCCCTCTGGGTGGATTTCTCGGAAACCCAGATCGCCATCGATTTTCTGGGCATCCGCCGGGAGATCCGCACCGTGCTCGGGCTGGATCTTCAGGGAGGGATCCAGATCCTCCTGGAGGCGGATGTCCCGCCCAATCAGCCGGTGGATCGGGGGAACCTGGAGGATACCCGGCGCATTATTGAGAACCGCGTCAATGCCCTGGGGGTGAGCGAGCCGGTGGTGCAGATCGCTGGGAACCGACGGATTGTGGTGGAGCTCCCCGGGGTCACGAACCTGGAGCAGGCGGTGAACACGATCAAGCAGACCGGCCTGCTCGAATTCGTGGACGCCGGGGCTGCCCCGATCCCGGAGGGCACGGTCATCCGCACCACCCTGGACGTCTCCACGACGGAGACCGTTCCCCTCACGGGGACGCCGACGCTGACCCCCACCCCGGCGCTGACGGAAACCGCGCCGCTCACCGGGACCACCCCGGTCAGCCCGACCGAGCGGGTGTATCCGACGGTCATGACAGGCCGGAATCTGCGCAACGCCCGACCCCAGCTGGATCCATTCCGCCAGCCGGAGGTGGCTTTCACCCTGGATGCCGAAGGCACCCGGCTCTTCGCGGAATACACATCCCGGAATGTGGGGCGCTATCTTTGCATCGTGCTCGACAAGAAGGTGATCTCCTGCCCGGTGATCCAGGAGCCGATCACGCAGGGGCAGGGGGTGATCCGCATGGGCTCGGGGAGCACCCTGGCGGATGCGGAGGCCCTGGCGGTGACCCTGCGCTATGGCGCCCTGCCGGTGCCGTTAAAGATCGTGGACACCCGGAACATCGGGCCGACCCTGGGCCGGGAATCGATCCACCGCAGCCTGATCGCCGGGATCGTGGGGTTCGCCACCGTCGCCCTCTTCATGGTCCTTTACTATCGGGTGCCGGGGATCCTGGCCGTTCTCGCCCTCAGCCTTTACACCGCCCTGGTGTTTGCGATCTTCAAGCTGCTCCCGGTGACCTTAACTCTACCCGGGATCGCCGGGTTTGTGCTCTCCATCGGGATGGCGGTGGATGCCAACATCCTGATCTTCGAGCGATTGAAGGAGGAGCTCCGCGCTGGCCGTGCCCTCGCCATGGCCATCGATTATGGCTTCGAGCGCGCCTGGCCTTCGATCCGGGATTCCAACATCTCCACCTTGATCACCTGCGCCATCCTGTATGTGTTCGGCCTGAACTTCGGGGCGAGCATGGTGCGGGGATTCGCCCTCACCCTGGCGATCGGGGTGGCCGCCAGCCTGTTCACCGGCATCTGGGTCACGCGGGCCTTTCTACACGTCTTGCTGGATCGTCTCAGCGCCCAGGCCCATGGGCGCTGGTTCGGGATCTGAAAAGCGCACTTCACCTTTGTGCTTTCCGTGAGGGGAAAAGATTCCGGGAGGCAGGGGATGATCGACATCATCGGCAAGCGCTACTGGTATTTCGCCCTTTCGCTTCTGGTGATCATTCCGGGCCTGATCTCCCTGGCCCTTTACGGGTTACCGCTGGCCATCGATTACACCGGCGGCTCGCTGATGGAGATCCGGCTCCCGCCGGGCGTGGCCGCCTCCAGCGAGGAGGTCATCGGGGTGGTCGGGCAGATCACCGGGTTTAACGTTGCTGATATCCGGGTCCAGCCATCCCTCCAGGGCACCCTGATCATCCGCACCCGGGAAATCGACGCGCCGACCAAGACCCGCCTGGAGGAGGCCCTGCGCTCCCGTTATGGGGAGATCGTCATGGAGCGTTTCGAATCGGTGGGGCCCACGGTGGGCGCTGAGGTGACCCGGGGCGCCCTGGTGGCGGTGGCCATGGCCTCCCTGGCCATCATGCTCTATCTCACCTTCGCCTTCCGCCAGATCCCCCACGCCTTCCGCTACGGCGTCGCGGCCGTCCTGGCCCTGCTGCACGATGTGGCCGTGGTGGTGGGGACCGCCTCGATCTTCGGCAAGGTCTTCGGCTGGGAGGTGGACGCCCTCTTCCTCACCGCCGTGCTGACGGTGATCGGGTTCTCGGTCCACGACTCCATTGTGGTGTTCGACCGCATCCGCGAGAACCTCATCCGCTACCGCGGCGAACCCTATGAGCGGATCGTCAACCACAGCATCCTGCAAACCCTGGATCGATCGATCAACACCCAGCTCACATTGATCTTCACCCTGGTCGCCCTGCTCCTCTTCGGGGGGACGACCATCCGCCAGTTCATCGCCACGCTGCTGATCGGGATGATCAGCGGAACCTATTCCTCCATCTTCAACGCGGCGCCCATCCTGGTGGTCTGGGAGAAACGGGAGTGGCGGACCTGGTTCCGCCGTCCGGCGGAGCAGCCCGTCCATTGAAGGGCAAAGCCACTGACCTTCCACGATCTCTCAACGGGTGAGCCCCTGGAGAAAATCGGCGGCGGCTTCGGGTCGCCGCCGATTTTCTCATTCGCCCCCTTCCAGAAAGCACCGCAATCCCTCCACAATCCCTTCCACCACGCGCTCCCGCCCCCGGGTGAGAAGCTCCCGATCCAGGTAAAGGAAACCGGTCTCGATAATCGCCGCGGGGGTCTCCGGCGCGATCTCCCGGAACGCGTGGTAGTCCGTCATATCGTAGGTGATGCTGTCCGCATGGAAACGCAACCCGGTGCTCCGACCGTAAGCGGAGACCAGACAGGCCACCAGGCGATCGCTCTGCTCCGGCACCATATCGGCCTGGGCCCGCGCGACTTTGAAGCCGGTCGCCAGCTCATTGATGTATTCACAGGAATCGGCATGGATCGAGAGCAGAGCGGCCGCGCGGTATCCATGAAGTCGCGCGTCGAACTCTTCCAGGATATCCACCGTGTATCCCAGCGCCTCCAGACGACGGGCCACCTCCCGGGCGATCGCGGTGTTCACCTCCACCTCCGTGAGCCCGTCCGCGCAAACCGCCCCGCTATCGTGCCCCAGATGCCCGGCGACCAGGCCCACCCGGGGCGACCGGGAGGGAGACAACGGCTGAGCCGTGATATACACCGGATGGCCCGATAGAGCCGCAGAAATCCTCCGGTAGCTTTCCCGTCCACCGAGAAACGCCGCGATCAGCAGCTCGGGAAACAGCAACAGGATGAGAGTTCGCAAAGGCAACCTCTGGGGCCCTCGAACCCTGTCGGTTGAGCGAGGATACGCCATCGGTGATCGGGCCCGTTTTCGAAGCTCCTTTGTGGAACGCGATCCAGTGGCCATCGCTTCACCCATCCGAATCCATGGCGGATCCACTCAAGGGCAAGACGGGATCGCCGGGCTCAGGATATATACAGGGATCAAAGCCGGAGCCCAGCGGCGTGCATCCTGACCGATGTCAGCGACGACGCTGGGTGATCAGGGAAAGCAGCACCAGCGTCATGGAGGCCCCGAAAAGCAAAGAGGAAATGGCATTGAGCTCCGGCGTGATCCCCAGCCGGACCTTGGAATACAGCAACACAGGAAGCGTAGTGGATCGTGGGCCGGTGACGAAGAATGTGATCACGAAATCGTCGATGGAAAGGGTGAAGGCCATCAGAGCGCCGCCCAGGATCCCCGGCATCAGCAGCGGAAGCGTGATCCGCCGGAAGGTTTCCCATTCGTTGGCCCCCAGATCCTGAGCGGCCTCCTCCAGGGTGCGGTCATAGGTCGCCAGCCGGGCGCGGACGATGACGTAAACGAAAGGCACACAGAAAGCCACGTGGGCGATCAGAATCGTCCACACGCTCAGGGGCGTCTGCGTCAGGACAAAGAACAGCAACAGCCCCACCCCCATCACAATCTCCGGGATGATGATGGGGAGGTAAAGCAGGCCCTCGAGGACCACCCGCCCGAAGAACCGGTAGCGATCCAGCCCCAGAGCCAGCATGGTCCCCAGGACGGTGGAGATCACTGCAGCCAGGAAGGCGATGGACAGGCTCCGCTGCACTGCATCCAGGACCAGATCGTCCTGTAAAACCCGCTGATACCACGCCGTGGAAAAACCCTTCCACACCGTTGCGATGGGCGAGGCGTTGAAAGAGAACGCGATCAAAATGAAGATCGGAACATACAGGAAGAGGAAAGTCAGGCCGATCATCGCGGCGCGCCACTCCGCGGCGAAGCGGAAGGCGGGAACGGGCCAGGGCTCTACCCGCAGGAAGCGGCGCAACCCATGCTCCCGATGGATATCTAGAAGAACCAGCCCGAGGAAAATCAGGGTCAGCGAGCCCCAGGTCAGGAGATGCCGCAGGATCCTCCCGGTCCGCCCCGGACGACGCCAGAGCCAGCCGGCGATGAGCAGCGCCCCGTAACATGCCAGAAGGCCGCTGGCCAGCCGGGGCCAGCCCGGCCCCTCCGGGCCTGTCCATCGACGGGCGATCTCCAGCAGGTCCCCCAGGACGCCCAGGCCGGTTAACCATGGGATCGCCGTCGCCAGGGCACCCCCCAGATGCAGGGCGATCAGCCCGCCGACCGTCCACTCCAGCCCTTCCACCCCATACAGCACCAGAGGGGGCAGGGCGCGGATCGCGGCCCGCTCAGATCGGGTGACGACCGGGACGCTCATAGCGCGCGCTCCCCTCCGCCGACGCGGAGATAGATCATGGTGGCGGCCAGCACCATCGCCATCAGGATCAGCGAGAGGGCGGAGCCGAAGGGCCAGTGGCGGACGGTGAGGAATTGATACTGGATGACGTTGCCGATCATGATCGTCTTCGCCCCGCCCAGCAGATCGGGGGTGATAAAGGCGCCCACTGAGGGAATGAACACCAGCGTCGATCCCGCGAGAACACCCGGTAGCGTGAGGGGCCAGATCACCCGCCGGAAGGCATGCCATTCGTTCGCCCCCAGATCATGGGCCGCTTCCACCAGAGAGAAATCGAAGCGCTCCAGCGTCGCATAAAGCGGAAGGATCATAAAAGGCAGCTCGCCATACACCAGGCCCAGGATGACCGCGTTCTGGGTGAAGAGCAGCGAGAGGGGCTCCTGAACCAGACCGAGGGCCATCAGAAGGCCGTTGATCGGGCCGTCCGAGCGCAGCACAAACATCAGCGCCAGGGTGCGAACCAGGAAATTGGTCCAGAAGGGGATCATCGTGAGGATCAGGAGCGCGTTGCGCCATCGCGCCGGGGCGCGCGCCATCGCATAGGCGACCGGATATCCGATGAGAAGACACAGCACCGTGGTCACCAGCGCGATCCACAGAGAGATCAGGATGATCTGCATATACAGGGGATCCAGAGCGCGCTGATAGTTCTCCAGAACGAACACCCACCGGATCCCCCCATAAGGCCCCCGCTTCAGGAAGCTGATCACCGCGATGATGCCCACCGCGAAGGCAAAAAAGGTCAGCAGATAAAAAGCGCCCGGGAGGATCAGCAGCATGGGAAGCCGGGCCCGGGGGATGGCCGCGATCCCCAGCGCCATCGCCGTGAGGCAGAGGCCCAGGCCAGGGGCCAGGCCCAGGGCGAACATCAGCCCCAGGCCCAGGACAAACCCAAGGGCCGCCCGGACCAGGACCAGGGTGGGGATCACCGGAAGCCCGAGGATCCACGTGGCGGCGAGGATCGCATCCAGGAGCCCCATCCCGCCCAGGAGGATCCGCCAGGGCGGTTCGGCGGTTCTGCCGGCCATCAGCAGGGCCAGAAGGCCGCTGAGCACCAGGGCCCCGAATACTTCCAGAGAGCGTCCCTTCCGGCTCATGAGACCCATCCCGAACACGGATCCCCCCTATTCGATGAGAACGCGCGCGCTTTCCGGCATCCACGCCGCCCAGATGGCCGTTCCGGGACGATAGCGATGGATGGCGGCGCTGCCATCCTGATTCTGCATGCGCACCCGCAGCCCGATCCGCTCGCCCACCCGAACCCGAAAGAGCGTGTCCGTTCCAATGTAAATGACCTCCTCGATCATCCCCGGATAGCGATTCGGGGTGTCCCCGGGCTCCTCCGCGCACAGACGGATCCGCTCCGGCCGGATGGCCACGGTGACCCTCTGACCTCGATGAATCCCCTCCGACGGCGCGGCGAAGATCGGGAATCCTTCGACCTCCACCCGGGCCATCCCCTGCTCCAGATCCACCACCCGCCCCTCCAGGAAGTTCGTCTCACCAATGAAGTCCGCCACGAACCGGGTTGCCGGATGCTCGTAAATCTCCACAGGAGTTCCGACCTGGAGGACGCGCCCCTGGTTCATCACCGCGATGCGATCGGACATGGTCATCGCCTCCTCCTGATCGTGCGTGACATAGATGAAGGTGATGCCCACCTGATGCTGAAGCGCTTTTAGTTCCAGCTGCATCTCCTTGCGGAGCTTCAGATCCAGAGCGCCCAGGGGCTCGTCGAGCAACAGCACAGCCGGGCGGTTGACCAGGGCGCGGGCCAGGGCCACCCGCTGCTGCTGGCCACCGGAGAGCTGGCGGGGGTAGCGGTTCTCCAGCCCGGTGAGGCGCACCAGGCGCAGGGCCTCTTCCACCCGCCGGCGGATCTCATCCCGGGGGAGGCGCTTCATCTCGAGGCCGAAGGCCACGTTTTCGAAGACCGTCATATGGGGGAAAAGGGCGTAGTGCTGGAACACCGTGTTCACCGGCCGATGGAAGGGGGGCACATCGTTCATCCGCTCGCCTTTGATGTAGATCTCCCCCTCCGTGGGGCGTTCGAAGCCCGCGATCATCCGAAGCGTGGTGGTCTTCCCGCAGCCCGAGGGGCCCAGCAGGGAGAAAAACTCCCCATCCTGGATCTGAAGGCTGACCTGGTGAACGGCCTCGACCTCGCCGAAATGCTTGCTGACCTTCCGCAGCTCAACCGCAAACACCATCCCCTGCCCCTCCGGAACAGAATGACGCTGGCCCTGTAAGGGCGCAGATCACAGCCCTTCCGGCCGGGCACCCAAAGTCGCCACGTGCGGCAGGCCGTCCCGCCGGCGGGCGGCCAGAAGGGCCAGCCCTTCGTAAACCACGTTGGCGGCCAGCAACGCGGTGATCCCGCCGGGATCGTAAGCGGGCAGCACCTCCACCACATCCATTCCTACCAGGGGAAGGCCCACCAGCCCCCGGAGCAGAAAAAGCCCCTCCCACGATGTAAACCCCCCCACCTCCGGCGTGCCCGTTCCAGGCGCATAGGCCGGGTCGAAGAAATCGATGTCGAACGAGAGGAAGGCCGGATGATCGCCGACGCGCTGGAGGATCCGACGGGAGGCGCTCTCCAGACCGATCGCCCGCACCTCGGCCGCAGACATGACCTCCAGCCCCAGGCGCCGCGCGGCCTCCCAATCCTCCGGACCATACACCGGCCCTCGCAGTCCAACCTGGATGGAACGCTCCGGGAGGATCAACCCCTCCTCGATCGCTCGTCGGACCACCGTGCCATGGGTATAACGATGCCCGAAATAGGCGTCCCATGTGTCGGGGTGGCTATCGAACTGGACGAGGGCGACCGGCCCATAGGCGGCCGCCACCGCCCGCAATTCCCCCAGGAGCACCGAGTGATCTCCCCCCAGGCCGATGGGGATCACGCCCGCCAGCGTCAGCCGGGACAGAAAGTCCGCAATCCGCCGAAGGGAGTCTTCGATGAAACCTGGGGCAACCGGCGCATCCCCATAATCCACGATGGAAAGATGCTCGAAGAGGTGGACGCGGAGAACGGGATGATAGGGGCGGAGCAGAACGGAGGCGCTGCGGATCGCTTCGGGGCCGAAGCGGGCCCCTACCCGGAACGTGGCCCCTGTATCGAAGGGGAGCCCGACGATCGCCACATCCACGCCTTCCGTGGTCTGGACATGGGGCAATCGCATGAAGGTGCGGATGCCCGCGAAGCGGGGGAACTCCAGGGCATCCGGCGGCCGATAGCGATCCATTCCACCCTCCGTAACCGGGATATGCGGACAGCCGGGCTTCGATCCAGGAGGCGGGATGCCCGCTCTCCATGGCCCTCAGGACTGCGAGAATGCCGGACCATCCCATCCCCCGGATTCCGATTCCATCATCCCGAGTCCGGATCTTACGGATGTTCTCGCGCAGACGCCGGCACGGTGGAAGACGGGACAGGGACGCCCAGGGTGACACCACAATATGGGCACAGGCTCCACTCCAGGCGCAAGGGCCTCTGGCAGCGCGGGCAGGGTTGCTTCAAACGGGTGTGGCAATACGGGCAGACGACGAACTCCGCTTTCACCCGCCGGCCGCAACCCGGGCACTGCTCGATCTCCTCCAGGCTCTGCAGGATCAGCTCCTCCTCCAGCGCCCGTTCATACGCCTCCGCCAGGGTCTCCCGGGGACGCAGGATCAGATAAATCAGCAACCCGGGGATGTTCAGCACAGCCACCAGTAACGTCGCCAGGAACTGGGTGGGCAGATCCCGGGTCCGCGATCGAATATCCCGGAAGGTCCAGATCACCATGCTCAGCCAGAAGGCTGCGATGGTCGCGCCCAGGAACGCAACAGGCAACAGGATCAGATCGCTGAGATCCATGCGGTTCAGATCCTCTCTCAGGATGAGCCGTCCGGTTGCCAGAAATTATATCCGAATTCCCGGACCTCCACATCGAGCCGCCCGGATCATGGGAGCACCCGAATCGCCCCCAGCTCCACCGCCCGATGGGGTGGCCGCTCGCCGTTCGACTCGATGACCTCGGCGCGCCCCCCATCCGGCCGGTAGAGGCCGGCGCGCAGACTGTAGAGGCCGGGGGGCAGATCCACGGGGATCCGAAGAGGATGTGGATCCGCGAAGCGATCGCCGGGCTCCCACCATCCGGAGGGCAACTCCCCCAGAGCCGGAGGGCCATCATGCTGAGCCCGGGGCGGACGATCGGGATCCCCCAGATGCACGAAAACCCGCCAGTCCTCTCCAGAGGCCGCCTCCACCTCCCAGTAAAGGGTCACCGTAATGGTCTCCCCCGCCCGGGCCTCCGCCGGGCGATCCACCCCGATCACCCGGGCCGGCCCAACCCGCACATCCAGGGGCTCCACTGGAGAAAGATGCATCGTCCCGCGCAGCTTCCCGGCTTCCAGGATCACATACGGGATCGGTCGACCCTGGCCGTCCCACGCCGGGGCCACCCAGCCGGTCTTCGCATCGTAGAGGCCGACGTGCAGGCGGATCATGGTGGGGACCTCGTTTTGCGCGCCGATAGGGACCCAGTAAGGATCAGCGAACCGGAAGCCCGGACGACAATCGGTGGTGGAGAACAGGCCCCTCCCCGGATGGCGATCGACCTGCCGAACGTCGCGAACCCGCGGAGTGAGAACCGGGTGGAGGAAGACGCTCCAGGGCTGCTCGGTGGACTGCAGGCACTCCCAGAACAGGGTGAGCGTGAGGGAGCCACCGGGCCTCGCAGCCCCGGGGAGATAACCGAGCAGGCGCAGATGACGATTAAACGTCACCTCCACCTGGCGGGCTTCTGGGGGGAGATCCGCGATCGACATGGGGCCAGCATACGTGGGCAGGATGTAGCGCACCGGGGCGATCCACGCGATCGCCATCCAGATCACGGCAGGAGCCCAACGCCCGACGGTCCAACCTCGGGGAAGCCAGCGATCCACGATATGTTCCCAACCCACCCAGAGCATCCAGGCGATGGGGCCGATGGCCGGGAACATCAGCCGCCCCTGAGAGGCGGAGGTCATGGAGGTCCACCGCACCAATCCAGCGAAGACCAGGCCGGTGTAGCCGAGGGCACCGGCCCAGAGTGCCCGGGCTTCGGGGTCTGGCTTCCTCCACGCCTCGCCCATCGACAGCATCGCCCCGATGGCCGATAGCAACAGCCAGGCTTCGAGGAAGAGATACACCGGCGGATCCGCCAGGATGTTGAACCAGCCCCAGACCGCCCAGAAGGACCAGACGAAGCCCCGGGCCTCAGCGAGCAGCTGCACGGGAGAGACTGTGCGGCGGCCGAAGATCTCCAGCATCACGTTCAGGCCGGTGGGATCCCCATACAGCACCCAGTTGCGCAGGAACCACCACCCGGAGAGGGCGATGGCTATCCCATAGATCAGCCCTCCATATCGGAGCAGCTCGGGAAGGCGGAGCCGGCCTTTCCGGACGAGAACGAAGAGGACCCCTGCGGTGAAGGCCCAGAGGGCCAGGCCGCTCAGCTTGCTCAGCGCCGCCAGCCCCAGCAGGAGCCCGAGAAGGAGAGCGCGGGGGCTGCTCATTCCGTAGCGCCAGAGGCGGGCCAGCTGCCAGAGGGTCAATGCGGACAGGGCGTTGATGAGCGTGTCGTTATTGATAGCGCCCATGATGAAGGGGAACATCGGGTTCCAGGCGGTCAGTGCGGCGGCCCCCAGCGCCCACCGCGGCCGGCCTGGAGCCATTACTCGGACCGCGGCGTAGGCCGCCCCCACGGTGGTCGCTCCGAGGAGCAGGGAGAGAAGACGCCATATATGGAGCGTGCCCACAGCTCCACGCCAGGGGAATCGTTCCCATGAGCCGTGCAGGACCATGTTCTTGTTGTCAGGGAGCTCCGCGTTCCCCGGCGCGGCATGCCGGTTCTCCAGCCGCACCGCCTCCAGATCGCCCAGAGGCAGCTGGAGGAGGCGGGTCAGAGCGGCCAGCAGCGTGTAATAGAGCGGCGGCTGGCTGCCCTCCTGCCGCCACGGTGTCTCCTCGCCGGGCCGCTGCACTGGCAACCCGCCGCCCCGGGCCAGGTGCGCCGCCATCCCGACATGCCAGATCTCATCCGGCGTCTCAAACAGCGGTGTCACGATCTGGAAAAGAACCCCGATGATCAGGAAAGAGATCAGCAACCCGTAAACAGGCCGCATCGCTTCCGGCCTCCGCCGAAGTATGGGAAGTATGGCATGATCGGAGGCGCCCGCGTTTCATTGTTTATCACAGGCGAGAGCTGTATACGAAGGAAACCCTCCCGCCCCACCGCCTCTCCGGCGATCGGATTGGGGAAAGCGCCTCCCCCACCGATCCGCCAATGAGCCTCATGGGCCCCCTCCGGGCTCCATCATAGCAGGGCAGGGGGCTGGCTGCTGCCATGCTTCCGTGATAAAATGAGCGCGAGCCTGCGGGGAAAGCGACATGGCGTTCACGGTTCGGGACCTGGATGATCTGATCCGCCTCCTGGACAAGCATCCCCAGTGGCTGGAGACGTTGCGTCAGCGGCTGCTGACGGAGGTGAAGTTCCGGCTCCCCGCAGATCACGTGCGGGCATGGGCCAGCCGGGCAGGCCTGGAGGGGCCAGTGTGGACGATATCTACGGGCTGCGGGTGACGCGGGAGGCCGAGGAGGCCGCCGAGCAGGCCGAAATGGGGCTCCTGGGGCCCCGTGGAGAGCTCCGGGAGCCGGCGAAGATCCTCTGAGAACTGCACGGCTCCGAACGATCCGGCGGGGGTCGGGAGAGCCCTTCCCGACCCTCGTCTGGTTTCAGGCCCCTGGGGCATGGCACCATGGATCTCCCCTCGCTCTCCCACGAATCCCCTGGACGCAAGCCGGAGATCTCGTTAAGATGGAGACGCGAAGATCCATAGGTCCCGGAGGTTTCGTCATGTCATGGCTCCGTGCCCAATGGCCGCTGGTCCTGGCCGGGCTGGCGACCGGGTTCGGGCTGCTGGGCGGGCTGGTCTGGGGATTGCGGCCCCGCACCGAAGCGGAGACGGCTGTCCTGGCCCGCCGGGAGCTCCAGGAAGCGATCCGCCAGCTGGATCGATTCCTGGAAACCTACCCAGCCGCTCCCGGCGAGGCCCGGGGGGCATTGCAGCGGGCTCAGTCGGCCTTTGAGAAAGCCGCTGGCCATCTGGCCCTCGCCCGCCCGATGGACGTGCAACAGGGGGCAGCCGATTTCCAGCAGCTCCAGGCGCTAACGGCCGCCAGCGCCCCGCCGGAGACAATCCTCCCGATCGCCCGACAGCTCCGGGAGCGCCTGCAGTCCCTGGTGGAGGAATGAGCGGGGCCCATCCTCCCGCTTCCCTTCGCATCCGGGCATATCCTATTCCCAATTCTTATCATCACTCATCACGATGGAGGGATTTCGATGGCCGACCTCTCTCTGATCGCGGAGCTCGCCACGGAAGGCACGACGAAGATCGTGCTGCTGGTGATGGATGGCCTGGGCGGGATGCCCATCGAGCGGGGCGGGCCCACGGAGCTGGAGGCCGCCCGCACGCCGAACATGGACCGCCTGGCGGCGGAAGGCACGCTGGGATTGCATATCCCGGTGCGACCCGGGCTGGCCCCCGGCAGCGGCTACGCCCACCTCGCCCTCTTCGGCTATGATCCGCTGATCTACCCCGTGGGCCGGGGCGTGCTGGAGGCCCTCGGGATCGGCTTCCCCCTGGAGCCCCACGACGTCGCCGCCCGGGGCAACTTCGTCACCGTCGACGCCGAGGGCCGGATCGTCGACCGGCGGGCCGGACGCATCTCCACGGAGGTCAACGCCCGCCTGGTGGAGCGCCTGCGGTCCATCCGCCTCGAAGGCGTGGACGTCTTCGTCGAGCCCGTCAAGGAGCATCGCTTCGTCCTGGTCCTGCGGGGCGAGGGGCTTTCCCCGGCGCTCACCGAGACCGATCCGGGGAAAACCGGCGTGCCGCCCCTCCCGGTTCGCCCCCTCCAGCCCGAGGCGGAGCGCACCGCGACCCTGATCAACCAGTGGATCGCCCAGGCGCAGGCCCTGCTTGCCGACGCTCACCCCGCCAATATGGTCACCCTGCGCGGATTCGACCGTCCGCCGCGCCTTCCCGCGTTCCCCGAGGTATATAAGCTCCGGGCCGCCGCCATCGCCGCCTATCCGATGTATCGAGGGGTCGCCCGTCTCGTGGGGATGGACGTCCTGGAGGCCCACGGGGACAGCCCGGAGGCCCTCTTCCAGGAGGCCGTCGCCCACTGGGACCGCTTCGACTTCTTCTTCATCCACATCAAGCCCACCGACAGCCGGGGGGAAGACGGCGACTTCGCCGCCAAGGTCCGGGTCATCGAGGCCGTGGACGCCGCGCTCCCGATCCTGCTGGAGCGCGCGCCGGACGTCCTGGTGATCACGGGGGATCATTCCACGCCCGCCGCCCTGCGCACCCATACCTGGCACCCGGTGCCGGTGCTCCTGTGGGCACCGCGAACCGCCCGGCCCGACGGGGCTCCGGGCTTCGGGGAGCGGGCATGCCGGACCGGCGGGCTGGGGATCTTCATGGCCACGGATCTGATGCCGTTGATCCTGGCCCACGCGGGGCGCCTGAGCCGCCTGGGCGCGTAAAGCTCCCCTGGATCGAGCAGTTCCCAACCCGTGGGGGAGGATCCCCAATGCGCACCGGTGCCCCGCTCTCCTCCCGTCCGATCCGCCTGCTCCTCCCGATCCTGCTTGTCGCCTGCCGGTCGCTCCCGCCCATGGCGGAGCGACGCTTCGATGGCCGGGAAGCCTTCCGCCATGTGCAGGCCCAGCTGGCCATGGGCCCGCGCTACCCCGGCAGCCCGGGATGGGAGGCCGTCCAGCGCTACATCCGGGACCACGTGACCCGGGCGGGATGGACCTTTGAGGTCCAGCCCTTCACCGCCTCCGGGATCTCCGGCCGCAACCTGATCGCCCGGGCCGGGCGAGGGCCGGTGATCCTGGTGGGAGCGCATTACGACACCCGGCGCCGGGCGGATCGGGATCCCGAGCGGCCTCAGGATCCGGTCCCTGGGGCCAACGATGGGGCCAGCGGTGTCGCCGTGCTCCTGGAGCTGGCCCGCGTCCTGGATCGCCCGCGCCTGCGCCACGAGGTCTGGCTGGTCTTCTTCGACGCAGAGGATCAGGGAGAGCTGGATGGAACGCCGTGGATCCTCGGCTCCACCCACTTCGCCGCCACCATGGCGGTAACGCCCACGGCGATGATCCTGGTGGATATGGTGGGGGACGCCGATCCCCAGTTCTATTACGAGCGGAACTCGGATCCCGCGCTGCGGGAGCAGCTCTGGCGGATCGCGGCGGAGCTCGGATACGGGGCATGGTTCATCCCCGAGCCCCGCTGGGCGCTGATCGACGACCATCTTCCCTTCCTCCAGCGGGGCATCCCCGCCGTCGACATTGTCGATTTCGATTACCCGGCGTGGCACACCACCGCCGACACCCTGGACCGCATCTCCCCGGCCACTCTGGAGGCGGTCGGCCGGGTGATCGAGCGCTTCATCGAGCCCTGAGCGGGGAACCGGCGCCAGACCCCGGGCGGCCGGCCCTCCGAAGATCGGAACGCCCACCTGGATGGAGGCCAGCGGCCCTCGATCATGCCAGCATTCCGATGCGCTCGACCTCCGGCAGGCATCGTTCCCCCGCTCATCTCTCCCCTCCTGTGCCCATCCCCCTTGACCGCAGGCACCTGAAAGCCCAAAATGGGAGCTATCAGCAAATCAGAAAGGACCAACGGATGAGGGCGATCGGACTGTGGGCGCCGCCGGTCCTCCGGGCGGCGCTGTCGACCCGATTCCCTGAGCTGCATCCGCTCCCCACCCTTCAGGAGCTG